>NZLE01000097.1 GCA_002692605.1 Opitutia bacterium | reverse complement strand
CTTCGCTCCCAAGGTCAAGGAAAGGCCGAATTCGTACGAATGCGTCCATTCGGCAAACCCGTTGAAGTCAAAGAAGGGGAAATTCTCATTAAACTTGAAACCAAGGACTTGAACCGTAGCTTGGAACAGGCGATTCTCGCACAGAAGACTCATCAGCAACAAGTTGAGATTGGTTCTGCCTCGGCCTTGCAGTTGGAGATCGAGCAAAAGGAATTGCAGAGTCTTGGAATACTGGCTCAGGAAAAGAAAGTTTCCCCCTTCGAACTTAACAAGAAGCAGAACTTTGTGAAACAATTGGAGATTCAATTGCAAAATGAATCACTGCAATGGGAGGAAATGACCAAAAATCACGAATTCCAAATCGCGGCTCTCAAATCGCAGATCGAAAAGAACTTTATTCGCAGTCCAATAGATGGAAAAATCGTTTCGTCTTCGGTGACTCCAGGAGACATGGTTTTTGGGGGTGGCGTTGTTGGAAAGGTTATTTCGCATGAGCGCCTGATCGAAGTGACTCTCAATGAGGAAGATTTTGCGGGTATCCTCGAGGGTCAGGAAGCCGCAGTCACTCTCTACACTTTCGGAAGAAGAATCTTCGAAGCGACAGTTTCCCGTTTGTCCGCTACCATTGATCCCAATACCGGCAGAAGAAAGCTTTACCTAAGCATTGATTCCGAAATCGAAATTCCAACCGGTGGATCCGGGAGGGCGGAGATCGTCAAGGGAGTGAAGGAAAACGCACTGATCATTCCAAGAAAGGCACTGTTGGGGAATTCGGTTTTGATTGTCAGTTCCGGACTCGTTACGGTTCGGGAAGTTCGCATTGGGGCCAGTAATCTTCGGGAAGTGGAAATCCTCGAAGGCTTGGAACCGGGTGATCAGGTCATTGTGGAAACGCCCCATTTGTTCGGAGACGGACAGAAGGTGAGCGTTTCGGTAATCGAAGACCAAAACTGAGAGCCGTGAGTTCTCTCACCCTGAGATTGGCCCTTCGCTACGTATTGGCGCGACGGCGGGCAATGAGCATGAGCCTATTGGGCATCGTTCTGGGGATTGCTTTTTTTGTCGTAACACAGGCCCAAACGTCCGGATTCGAAACCTTTTTCATTCGGACCATTTTAGGAACCAACGGAGCCATTCACATCTCCGACCGCTTCCAAGACCTGACCGGTATGGTAAGTAAAGCGGAAAAGGACGGTAGTGTGAAATTCGTCTTCAATTCCAGAGAGGATGCTCGCTATGTGGAAGGCGTGGAAAGTCCGGATTTGCTCCGGGAAGCTCTCGAGGAATTTCCCCAACCGACCGGAATCTCTGAAATCCTCGAAGGTTCCGCAGTGATTGATTCCGGTTCACGTAAACATTCGACTGAGGTTCATGGCATTCGTATCGAGGATCACATTCTCGCTTCAAACCTGGAAAACCAAATCATTCGCGGAAAAGTCTCTGACTTTGCGGTCGACGAAAGCGCCTGTTTGGTGGGAAGCCGTGTAGCCGACCGTCTTCGTCTTCAACTTGGTGACAGAGTAATGGTCCGGTCAGGAGCGGAAAGCAGACAATTCCGCATAGTTGGAGTTTTTGAAACCGGAGTGAGCCAGATTGATAAGAAAAGAATTTTTCTTCATCATTCCGCTACCAAGACCCTTTTCGGACGAGGCTTGGGGCGAACGATCTTTCAGTTATCGATTAAGAAGCCTGAGGGCGCAGTGGAATTAGCCCATCAAATGCAATTAACCCTTGGACATCGAGTAATCAGTTGGCAGGAGCGGGAAAAAGTTTGGCTGGAGGTCTTTCGCGCTCTCCGGGCCTCTTCCGCCATCACCGTATCGAGTATTCTCCTCCTATCCGGACTGGGAATCTTCAATGTGTTTGCCATTATGGTTATCGAGAAAACAAGGGATATTGCCATACTTCGCTCCATGGGATTCACCCCAAGCGAAGTCTCCGCAGTCTTTCTATGGCAGGGAGGCATTGTCCTGTCCGCGGGCATTGTTCTCGGATGTCTAACCGGCTTTCTCGCCACCTATGGAATCTCGAAAATACCCATGCGCATACGAGGCATTTTCTCCACTGATAGCTTTGTGGTCAATTGGGATGGCACCCATTACCTCTGGGCCATTCTCATTGCATCGCTTTTCGTCTCCATAGCCAGTTGGATTCCCGCCCGTCGAGCCGCCCGAATCGAACCCGCCAAAATCATTCGAGAAACCATCTGATGGAAACTAGCGGATCAGCCCAAGAGCTTCTTCGAGTTAACAAACTCGAGCACTCCTTTATCGAAGGAGAGGGAAAAGTACATGCCCTGAGAGGCGTTTCCCTTGAGGCACGGGCAGGAGAGGTCACCGCAATAGTTGGCCCCTCAGGCTGCGGGAAAAGCACATTACTTTACTTACTTGGGCTGTTGGACCGACCCGATCAAGGTGAGATTCGCCTGGAAGAGGAATCCGTCGCACAGGCCAGTGATGAAATCCGCACCTCTCTACGAAATCGAAAGATCGGGTTTGTCTTTCAGTTTCACTTTCTGATCAAAGAACTTACGGTTTGCGAGAACGTCGCCCTTCCTCTGCGCAAAGCAGGTCTCTCGGAAAAAGACGCATCGGACAGAGCGGCCGAGGTTCTCAGGAAACTAGGTTTGGGGGACAAGTGCGAACGCTTTGCCAACAGACTATCCGGAGGTGAACAGCAAAGAGTGGCCATTGCCCGTGCCCTTGTTCATTCGCCCGCTCTTTTGCTGGCGGACGAGCCAACGGGTAACCTGGACAGCTCCAATTCGGAAAAGGTTTTCGAGCTCCTTCTGCAATTTGCCCGCAAGGAACGCATTGCCGTGATTCTAGTCACTCACAACTCCGAGCTTGCCGAGAATTGCGACCGAATCCTCCGAATGAGAGATGGGCGATTTCTCAGTGATTGAAGGTTCGGCTTAGTTGCTGACTGAGCTATCCTAAGAGGACATATGGTATTGAGCCGGCTTCATGGAGGACCAGTGATTGACCCATAGCCATATCAAGTAACATAAATCCATTGAATCAGTTCAATCCACGGGCTTCGCGGATCACTTGATGAGCTTGGTTGATCTTAGCCAATTGGTCGTTGGCGAAGGCAACGAATTCCTCGGGCAGGTTCTTGCTTCTCAGTTTATCCGGGTGAAAATCAGCCGCTTTGGCACGATAGGTTTTCTTGAGGTCCGCATCAGTGCAGTCCCGGGCCAAACCCAACGCATCATAAGCTTCCTCCAACGAAAGGCGATCCACAGAAGGGTCATGCTGGGGTGGGGCATAGCCACCCCGAATCCAAGAGCGAAGGGTGCCAGGTGTAAGCTTGAGCCTTTCCTCCCCACGCAAAAGGAAGCGAACCTGCATTTCATTGAGCTTTTCTCCGTTGGAGCGGACAATTTCGAAAAGTCCACCAAGGAAGGATTGAGCCACAGTGGGCTCGTAGCCGATCATTTTGCCGACTTCCTTGAAATCCTCATCAATGGATCGCCGACTTTCCTTGGCCTTACGGAAGACGTTCTTGGCGAATTCAGCAGTTCTTTCGTCCAAGCCCATGCGTTGCATCAAGGACTCGGTCACGGCAATTTCTTCGGCGGAGATCCGTCCGTCCGCCTTCGCCACCTTTGCAGCGCAGGAAAAGAAGTACGCTAGGTAGAGAACGCGGGCCTTTCGTTCGTCTTGGGTGGCAGGGTCATCCTCATCGTATAGATGACCGAGAGCTGCTCCTGCCAGTGCTCCAATCGGCCCCCCGAACATGCCGATTCCGGTTCCGATCAACTTACCCCACCAATTCATCAGAATGAGACCCTCTTTTCCTTAGACTTGGAGAGGGCAGCCATAAGGAATTGGGGATTGGATTGGTACTCATCGCACAAATGAAGAAGTGAGGGATTCACTTGTTGCATGGAAAATTGATTAGCATTAACTACACCCAAAAAGGGAATGGAAAAACCGTCAAACCCGATTATTCGGACTTCGGACGGAAAGTCCTAGTGGCAAGGTTGAGCGCTATCGCTGCAGACCAAGCAGCTCTTGCATAGTTTGAGATTCAACCAATGTCCGACGGCCAAGGAAAATCCGGCAAGAGCGGCCAAAACGAAATGCAAGGCGTCATGCAAATGAAAGCCATCGTGGAAATGCAAACAGGTTTCGGGTCTCAAAGCGAAAAAGAGCAAGCTCAGAAGAAAAACCGCAGGTACGCGAAACTTGCGATGCTTAAGATATCCGCGAAACAGGGTGGGAGCCGCGATTAGAAGAGTGATGTACATCATTGCCGAATCCGAACTTTCGCAGGACAAGAAGCTACCNGCCAAAAGAGGGATGAATGGAAGAAGNATAGGCATAACCAAGCAATGAACGGCACACAAAAAAGAGAGTGTCATTCCTANCTTATCNAATTTAGTCCAACNGCCTGTTTTCACNANANTNNAATCTATCAGNGAAAAGCCTTCNTGCAAGTAAATTNCATTTAAAGGCTAGGGNTAAAACTTGATCAGGTCCGACGATAGGGTTCCGGATTCGGCCCGACGGGGTTGCCGGTATTCGGCACAACTTGAACGCAACGGTCGTCCCAAAGCTCAATCATATCCATATCCTTNGCATTAGTCACTTCCAACTCGGGCAGATCGTTTTTCTTGAGCCACGCCTTGATCGGAGGAATCGCCTCCTCGGGATTTTGAGCCCGTGCGGTTACGATTTTCACACGGTATCCCATTTCCAACCAAATCCTGACCCGCTTCATCATATTGGGAATCGGTTTGCCAATATGTTCGAAACCCTGCCAGGGAACCGCTTCCGCCAAGGTGCCGTNAAGATCAACGCCTATCCACTGAGCGCTTTCCGCCTCTTCCCCAAACTGCTCCCGATCGGTCAAGGGAAGTCCTTTCGCATGAGGTACACGGACATCCGGTTTTTTTCCGGAGAACGCTTGTCTAAGGGATCGAAACATGAATAAGTAGGCAAGATGACTAATCTTGCGNATAGAGATTCCTCGAGCAAGATCAATTGAAAACCATGAATCATTTGGCAAACGGAATCAATTACTTCTCNATGGAAGGAGCNCCCTGGTTGCTTGTCGCATGGGCAGGGTTGGTCCTNCTACGCCCTCTGGCAGCCTTCGTACATGAGTTGGGACATGGCTTGGCCGCTTACTTGGTTACGCGAAAGTTTCCGGAAATACGAATCGGACCCATTTCCGGAAAAAGGATATGGAAAAGCGACTCGCTGGAGATCTTTCTTTCGCCTGTTCCAAGCTCGGAGGGGCTGACGCTATATGATGAAGCTAGTTTGGGCAAACTGGCGCAGGCTACGGTGCTCATCATGGGACCTCTTTCTTCTCTCGCCATGGCTTTCTTCATCGCGAGCCAAATCATCTTGGGAATCGAGGAAATTTGGATGGAGGTCGTCGCTGTGAGTTGGCTCTGCGCAAACCTGCTTGCCTTTTTAAAATCCGCTTTACCCATGAAGTTGAAACCCACGGATGCCTTTCCCGAAGGTCCGCCGAGCGATGGCCTGCAATTNATTCGTTTGGCGAAGGGAAAGGATTCCTAATCGCCCAGAGATTCATTTTGCTGATCGTAAAGCTTGCGATACAATTCGCATTCCGAATAGACCTGATCATGCGGACCATCCGCAATTACTGCNCCTTGGTCCAAAACGATAATGCGACNAGCCAAGCGAATGGAACTGAATCGATGGGCGATCAGTATAGTGGTCTTTCCTTGGGTCAGGCGAGTCATGGCATCATGNATCTTCTGCTCATTCTCGGAATCGAGNGATGAGGTGGCTTCGTCAAGTACCAGGACCGGAGAGTTCCGATAGAAAGCTCGNGCCAAGGCCAACCGTTGCATTTGCCCTCCGGACAATCGACTGCCACCCTCGCCCAAGGATTCGTCGAATTTACTGGGAAATTCATCCACGAACTGATTGGCATGAGAGAGTTTCGCCGCTTCCTCGATGCTTGAATCGGTGTAAATGGATCGCCCGAGCTCAANGTTTTGNCGAACCGACAAATCAAAGAGAAAAGGTTTTTGAGGAACCATAGCCACGGCTTCCCTCAAAGCTTTGAGAGGAATGCTTCTGAGGTCCACCCCATCCAAGAGAATAGCCCCTTCACATGGATCATGAAACCTGGGCAACAAGCCTGCCAAGGTTGTTTTCCCCGCACCACTTGGCCCAACCAAAGCAACGATTTCTCCAGGAGCAATGGTCAGATCAATGGAACGCAGGGCAGGGGAGTCTCCTCCCTTTTTGTCTTTTGCCTTTTCATAGANGAAGGAAACCTTTTGAAAAGTCAGTTGTCCCTTGATTTCAGGGGTAATGGGATGTTCGGGTTCTGCAATCGTTTCCTCGGCGTCCAGTACTTCCTCCAACCTTTGCAGGGAGGCCAGACCTTGCTTCAATTGATTTTGAATCGCTCCCAGCTTCTTGATTGGTTCATAGGAAAAGAAGAGAGCCATGATCACCGGAACCACCGCATCCAGACGGACNTCCATTTGAGAAGCCTGAAAAATAGCCACCGCGATGCCGGATGCCGTGATGATTTCAATGATAGGGGTGAGCATGTTCGAGTACTTGATCACCTTCATCCTNGCCTTTAAAAACTGNCCNGATGACACCCGAAACCTTTGCTCTTCCTTGTCTTCCAAATTGAATGCCCGAATTTCACGGGAGGCCGAGAGGTTCTCGCTGAGCACCGAGGTCATATCTCCGATTTTCCTTTGCATGCCCAAAGCTTTCCCCATGAGAATTTCACCGAGTTTCCTAATCGGGAACACACAGACTGGAATGACCAGAAGGCAGAGGAGGACAAAGGCCATACCCTCGCTCTGCATCGCTTTCAAAACCAGATAGGAAATCGCGCCTAAGAAAGTGATCGGTTGCTTTACCAAATCATTGCTTATCCGGAGNACGGAAGCTTGCAGTTGAGCNGTGTCGTTGGTGATNCGGCTGAGCAGATCGCCTTCCTTGTTGTTATGAAAAAAGGCCAAGGGTAATTTCTGGAGCTTGCCGAANACCTGAAGNCGNATTTTTTCCAGAATGTGNATGCCGCAATAATTGATNAGGTAGGAGTTAAAGTATCCGCTGAGACCGCGAATCAAAAAAACCGCAGGCAACCACGCAACGTAAAGAGCGAGTTGATAGGANGAAATATCATTAGCCNNCAAGTCATCGCTGGCAAAGATCTTCGGGAAAATCTGATCCACCATGTAGGGGAGGCCAAACCCACTGGCAACCCCATAAACCACTCCGCACAACAAACCGCCGGACAAAGGAATCCAAAGCGNCAGGAGAAGAAGAAAGTAGGGTAAAAGATTCTTCATTCCTAACTTTTCTTCTTCGGAACGGCTCATAAAAAAGGANTGATTCTAGGGCGAAGAGCGGGGAAGTCGACCCGTAATCTCGGCCTGCAAGCGAAGGTAAGCGGAGCTTTCCCGAAAAAGATTCGCTAATTGGACCTCGGTGAGTCTCCACTTCCAATTCCCCATAGCGTAACCCGGTTCGTTCAACCGGGCTTCGGAACCCAAGGACAGAAGATCCTGNGCCGGAACCACAACCAAGGGAGAAATGGTTCGGTATGCGAAACGCAGGAGATCCCAGGAGGGCGNATCTCCCGATACGTTCAAGTAATTGCGAAAATTACCGCGAATCTCCTCAGTNGAAGACTNATACCAGCCAAGAGTGGTATCGTTGTCATGAGTGCCGGTGTACAAGACCAAGGAGTCCTTAAGATTATGTGGGAGATAAAGGTTTTCGGTATTTCCGTCAAAAGCGAACTGTAAAACCGCCATTCCCGGGAGACCCGCGGAATCTCGAAGATTGCGCACTTCCTCGCTGATCAATCCGAGATCTTCCGCAAGAAAGGGCATATCCGGAAATCGCTTCTCCGCCACTTTCCAAAATTTCAAACCAGGCCCTTTTTTCCATGTCCCCAGCTTTGCATCCTGCGAATCATTGGGAATGCTCCAGTAATCGTGGAAGCCCCTGAAATGATCGATTCGGATGACGTCAAAGAGTTCGAGTTGACCCGACAAGCGGTTCATCCACCAGCAAAAGTCATTCTGCTGATGGACCTCCCAGTCNTAAAGNGGATTTCCCCAGAATTGACCATCGGCATTAAAGTAATCCGGTGGAACACCGGCAACCTGAGTGAATTCACCGCGCTGTTCATCAATCTGAAAAAGAGTGGGCTCTGACCAAACTTCGGAAGAATCCGGAGCCGCATATATGGGCAAGTCACCGATCAGAGAGATGCCAAGAGAATTGGCATAGGACCGTAGCTTTTTCCATTGTCCCCGAAAAAGATACTGCAAAAAAACTTGAAAGTCATATTCCGAATCATCCGGAGAAATAGGAAAGGCATCTCGGTGNCCCTTGGGCCAATCCCACCATGGAAGGGNGNAGAATTGCTTCTTATAGCAATGAAACATCGCATACGAGGAAAGCCATGACCGGTTACGCTCGAGAAAACCGGCATAGGATCCGTACCGTTCGGATAGGATTTTTGGATTTGCGCAAAAACGGGAATGAGCGAGACGAGCCAAAGGAAAAAACCGCTCGTAAAGAAGACCGTAATCCACGAAATCTCGGGGAAGCTGATACAAAGGCTCCANCTCATGATTTTCGATCAGACCGGCAGTCATCAGCGGTTCCCAGTCAATGAGATAAGGATTACCGGCGGAAGACGAAAAGACCTGATAGGGGGAATCTCCGAAACCGGTGGGACCGACGGGACAGGTCTGCCATGAAGTGAATCCGGATGCCTTGAGAAAGTCGAGAAACTCGTAAGCCTGTTTGCCCAGGTTGCCGATACCGAAGTAACTAGGTAAGGAAGTCATATGCAAAAGACAACCGGCGCCACGAGTGGCAAACCATTGGGGTAATTGTTTTTTCATTCCTTAATCCGAATCCAAAGCCATGGGGCGCAGCCAAATACACTAATTAGACATAATGCATATTGTGCGAAGTTTATTGTATGTAAAGAAGGATCAATGGGTGAAGCCCCATCTGCGAGTGAACGGATAATACACCAGCAAGGCACGTCCGATGATTTCATCTTCGGGAACAAAGCCCCATGCCCGCCCATCCAAACTGTCGGTGGAATTATCACCCATGGCGAAAAAACCCTTTTTACCGGTTGGGTTGTTCGAAGAGTTCCGATCCGGTACCTTGAGAACCGAGCGGTTCGTCAGCAATCCTTCCGCACGGTATCCAGGAAAGCCTGATTGGTTCTGCGCATCCGGTAAATCGGCAAGGCTTTCAGTTCTTTGGCGGTTCTTTTCAAAGGCGGTTCTTCCATGCAGAGGTTCTCCATTCCTGTAAAGGATTCCGGGCACGCCTTTTCTTACGTCTGTTCCATTGGTGAAAATGGATTCAGGCACTCTCATCTCAAGAGTGTCTCCCGGTTCTCCTATGAGCCGTTTGATGTAATACTTGTCTTCGCCAATCAAAGTCCTTACCGGAGTACCCACTTTCCGGTTGAAGTCATCGATGCTACCGGTTCGAAAGACCAAAGGATCCCCAGACTTCGGAGAAACGAAATTGTAAGACATGCGATCCACAAACAAGGCATCGCCGAGGAGAATGTCGAATGCCAGAGCGAGATCGCCTTTTCGAATCGGTTGATCGCTCAACTTCAAGCGGTTACCCGAAAAGCCATGATCTTGGGTAACGACCATGGGCAAATCGCGCAAATTTTCGATGCCGGCAAACTTACGGGCCAACAACTCATCCAAATCGAATTCGGCCGGTACTCTCAGAAGATGCTCCTTTCCACCAATTTCAAAGACGTATTCACGGACCGTGGTTGGAAAAATGAAGAACCGTCCATCCGGAAAATTCGCACGAGCAAAACGGAAACTTCCTCCGGCCTGCAGTTTCAAATACAGATTCCCTGAACTTTCAGCCTTCAGTTTGTAGTGCGCTGCCCCCAGGAGAACCTTATCCACGGCTCGCTGGAAGAAACCGGGAACTTCGCTCGTGTCCTCATATATATTGGGTTGCATGCCCGAAAAGGATGGAAACATTGAGTTGGTCGGAATAATAAAGGGTTGAATGAAAAAACTTCGGATGCCAATAACCACGATTGCAGCGACCAGAAGCATCTCGATGTTCTCCACGAGAGATTTTTTTCGGTAGTACAAACCTCCCGATTCCCGCAAGGCAAGGTCTACCTCATTGGCCGATTCCTCCAAGGACGCCGAAAGTACCGGTTTTGCCCGCATTACCCCCAAGAGCTTCTCGTTGGCATGCTTAAGTCTGTCTCTTTGCTCCTTATCCAAAAGATCCTTGCGGTAGGCCAAGGCCTTTTGACCGACCCTGAGTATTTCCTTGGCCCCTTTCCTTTGGATGCGACTGGCTTTCTGAAAAGTCATAAGATGATTTATGGTTTTAGGATGAGCTCTTGAGGATTTGCACAAATGCTTCCTGGGGGATGTTGACACTGCCAATTTGCTTCATCCTCTTTTTACCTTCCTTTTGTTTCTCCAATAGTTTTCTCTTTCTGCTGATATCGCCTCCGTAGCATTTAGCAGTCACGTCTTTTCGCAACGCGGAAATGGTTTCACGAGCAATCACTTTACCCCCAACGGCGGCCTGAAGAGCGATCTTAAAAAGTTGCCTCGGGAGAATATCCTTCAATTTGGAGCAAAGCGCCCTACCCCGCGTTTCCGCCTTGTCGCGATGAACGATGGTCGAAAAGGCGTCAACCGGTTCGGCATTCACAAGAATTTCCATCCTGACGAGAGCCGACTCCTGGTATTCGTCCATGTCGTAATCCATTGAGCCATATCCATGGGTCACGCTTTTCAGACGATCATTGAAATCCACGAGGATTTCATTCAAAGGAAGATGACAGGTCATCATCACGCGAGTCTCGTCAATGGTCTCGGTATTGCTGCAAGTGCCCCGCTTTTCGGTAACCAACGCAAGCAAATCGCCAATGCTGTCATTGGGGGCATGAATACGGGCCAAAATAGTGGGTTCTTCAATCCTTAGAACCTCCGTGGTGTCAGGCAAATCAAGGGGGTTGTCGACTTCCACCATTCCTCCGGCGGTCATGTGGACCCGATAGACAACGCTAGGATAGGTCGAAATCAAATCCAAATCATATTCCCTCCGCAATCTCTCTTGGATGATTTCCATGTGCAGCAAACCCAAGAACCCGCAACGAAAACCGAAACCAAGTGCAACGGAAGTCTCGGATTGAAAGGTGAAGGCGGCATCGTTCAGGCGAAGTTTGCCTACGCTTTTCTTCAATTTCTCATAATCCGAAGTGTCCAAGGGATACAAACCGCTAAACACCATGGGCCTGACCTCCTTGTAACCGGGAAGCATTTCCTCCGCGCTGTCGTCGGAGAGAGACAGGGTGTCTCCGATCTTAATTTCGGCGACGTCCCGAATACCCGTGACCACATAACCGACTTCTCCAACCGTAAGCGCATCAAGGGGGACTGGTTGGGGGCAAAACTTACCGATCTCCTTAATCTGAGTTTTTCGGGCGTCGCTCATAAGAATCAGGTTCCCATTCCGCGGAAACGAACCCGAAAAAACGCGGACGTAGCAAATTACTCCCTTGTAGGAGTCAAACTGACTGTCGAATACGAGAGCTCGAGGCTTGGGATGATCTGTCCATCTGGGTGGAGGCAGGCGATGAACTACTGCTTCCAAAATCTCATCCACGCCGATTCCCGACTTTCCACTGGCCAAAATGGCCTCATCCGCGGGGATGGCCAGAATATCCTCAATTTGCTTGGACACTCTATCAACGTCCGCGCTTGGAAGGTCGACCTTGTTGATCACGGGAATGATCTCCAGACCCTGAGAATCGGCCAATTGAGCATTGGCCAGAGTCTGGGCTTCCACTCCCTGAGATGCGTCGATGAGAAGCAATGCCCCTTCACAAGCCGCCAAACTCCTCGAAACCTCGTAGGAAAAATCGACATGGCCTGGGGTATCTATGAGATTGAACAAATAGTCCTTTCCATCCGCTGCCAAATAGTTCATCGAAACCGGATGACATTTGATGGTAATGCCGCGTTCGCGCTCCAAGTCCATGGAATCCAGAAGTTGTTCCTTCATTTCCCTCTGCATCACCGTCTGGGTACGCTCGAGGAGTCGGTCGGACAAAGTGGTCTTGCCGTGATCGACGTGAGCGATGATACAAAAATTTCGAATCCTTTGTGTTTCCACCATGAAAAAGAGTTGACCACTCAAAATTTCCAACCGAAAAAGAAGGTGGGAAATTAAAGCGGGAAACCCAACTCTCACATATTTATTGATAATGGACAAGAATCTACTTCATGGAGCGCACACTGCGCTCGTCACACCTTTCCAAGACGGAGCCGTTGATTTTGCGGATCTACACAGTCTCCTGGACAGGCAATTGAAAGGCGGTGTCTCCGGGGTCGTTCCATGCGGAACGACTGGCGAATCTCCCACCCTATCAAAAGAGGAGCATCTCAAGGTCATTCAAGAAACCATCGAACACATAGCTGGAAAAGTTCCGGTAATTGCCGGAACCGGGGCCAATTCCACCAGAGAAGCGGTATACCTGACCCAAAAAGCGGACGAACTGGGTGCCGATGCCTTTCTTCTCGTAGCCCCCTATTATAACAAACCCAGTCAGGAAGGCTTACTCGCCCATTTCGGAGCCCTTGCCAAAATCACCGAGAAACCGATCGTTCTTTACTCCATTCCATCGCGTTGCGGAATCGAGATTTCCACATCCACGGTTCAAAAACTTCGCGAAAAATATCCTCATATCTGTGCCCTGAAGGAAGCCGGTGGAAAATCATCAAAGGTATCGGAAACGCTTTGTTCTTTGGACGAAGACTTCGTCGTTCTATCCGGAGATGACGGACTGACCCTTCCTTTCATCGCCTGCGGAGCAAAAGGTGTGATCAGCGTGGCTTCGAACCTTCTCCCTGAAGTGGTTTCCGAACTGGTGACTCATGCCTTGTCCGGAAACACCGAACAGGCCAGAAGCATTCATCTTGATAATTATGCCTTGTTCACCAATCTTTTTTGCGAACCTAATCCAGTCCCCGTTAAAACGGTGATGCATCTGAAGGGAATACTCCACTCCCCTGAGGTTCGGCTTCCTCTCACTCCCCCTTCTTCCGATAGTTTTGATCTCCTGGAGAAGATTGCCGCCAACCTTTCCATCTAAGCGTACCATGCCCAAGAAAATTCTTCTCAGCGGAGCCAAAGGCAGGATGGGTCAAGCCATTCAATCCATTGCTCATAATCACGATTGCCTTATATCTCACCCCATCGATCTCGGTGATGACCCAAGTCCCCTCATTGAGCAATGCGATGCGGTCATCGATTTTTCATTGCGTGACGCCACCCTACCCTTGGCGAATCTGGCAGCAGATCATGGGAAACCCATGGTTATTGGAACCACTGGACATGAAAACGAGGAAAAGGAAAAGATCACTCGTTTATCAGAGAGAATACCCATGGTTTGGGCGGGGAATTTTTCCACAGGGGTGAACCTGCTTTTCTTTCTTACCCAAAAAGCGGCTGAGGTTCTGGACGGCAAAAGCGACTTTGATCCCGAGGTGATTGAAATGCATCATCGCCTGAAGAAGGACGCTCCCAGCGGCACTGCGGACCGACTTCTGGAAATTCTCAAGGAATCCAGAAATCTTACCGATGATGAACTCGTCCATGGTCGTCAGGGAATGGTCGGCGAGCGCAAAGACAATGAAATCGGTTCTCATGCCCTGCGTGGAGGGGATGTGGTCGGTGAGCATACGGTTATGTTCGCCGGAAGCGGAGAAAGGATCGAACTGACCCATCGGGCCACGGATCGGGTGATCTTCGCCGCAGGCGCCCTCAGGGCCACTAACTGGGTTACCACACAACCTCCGGGTCTTTACTCCATGCAGGATGTGCTTGGTCTGACCGCCTGACCCATTTTGAATCTACGATGATATCTTTCATTGAAGGAGACTTGATAGAATGCCAGCTTAACTTGGCGGTCGTGCAAATCGGCGGAATGGGCTACGAAGTTCATATCCCTCTCACAACTTCAGAGAAATTACCGGCCTTAGGCAAAGAAATTAAGTTATATACCCATGCAACCTATCGAGAGGACTCTCAAACTCTCTATGGCTTCTTTGACCGGGAGTCCCGTGATTTTTTTCGGATGATCGTGGACAAGGTTTCCGGTATCGGACCCAAGATTGCCCTCAACCTTCTCGGTTCCCTGTCCTTACCCACCTTAAAGAACTCAATCGCGAATGGAGACGTTGGAATGCTTTCCAAAGCCCAAGGTCTGGGCAAGAAAACCGCGGAACGAATCGTGGTCGAACTCAAGGATAAGGTTTTGCCGAAAGGTTCAGTCACTCCTTCGCAAAGCCAAAAGCAAATCCCCGATGGGAATTTGCCGGAAGAGAAATCGACCGATTTCGCTTCCTACCAGGATGCCGTTTCCGCCCTTCTCACCTTGGGCTACAAAGCCACGGATGCGGATCAGGCAATCCGCAAGGCGTCGGAATCGCTCGGCAATGAGGCAAGCACAGAGGAATTGATTCGAAAGGCGTTGGGCCGCTGATCCTTTTTCAGAACGCTTTCCCGCGTCTTGACTGCCTTTTAATGTATCCATGAACGTAGTCTCCGGCATTCTTTACGGCTTCGGGAAGGCCCTTCTCCTTTGACAAACACCAGGCAATGGCGGTTGCCAAACGGCAACCTGTTCCCCGAACCCGAATGCCGCCTGAGATTCTAGGTCTCTCAAAAAGCAATTCCCTTTCTCCGTTCCTAGCAAGAAGGTCCACGCAATGGTCTCCCGGCAAATGACCTCCTTTGACCAAAACCGCTCTTGCGCCNAGACTAAGGCATTCATTGGCTAANCGNACCGGATCCTGCGAATCNTCACTTTGGGAATCCGTCAAGCGCAGAGCCTCCGATAAATTGGGTGTAGTCAACGAAACCAGAGGAAGCAAGAGAGAGATCAAGCTCTCAAAAGCATTCTGCGAGCAAAGTTCCCCTCCCGAGGAACTTGAAAATACGGGATCAAGCACAACGGGCATCGTTCGACATTCGGTAAGAAACTCCGCCAATACTTCGATGGAATCGGAATGGGGAAGCATACCGATTTTAATGGCGCCAATCTCATCAAGATTGATCGAATTGAGCTGCTTTTCGAGAATTACGGCCGGAACCGAATGGGAGTCATGAAACCTATCATCGCTTTGAACGGTAATCGCGGTGACTGCAACCGCTGCGCCTGAGCCCAGGGTCACTAAGGTTTCCTTGTCGGCCAAAATTCCAGCTCCCCCGGAATTGTCAACTCCTCCAACCAAAAGAATTTTATTCATTAGGATCAGGATCCGTCACCCCATCGCATCATCCCACCCGACAAATTGTAAAGGTTTTGGAACCCCAATTCGGACAAACTTTGGCAAGCCATCATACTGCGCACTCCGGCTTTGCAATAGACCACAATCTTCTCGGCGGAAGAAGTTTCCACAGGCAAATCAAGGTTTTCCGGTGACGAAAATTCACCTAAGGGGATATGCAGAGAGGGTTCGATTCGGCACTCCTCTCTCTCCCAAGTTTCCCTCACGTCAAGCAGGAGAAATTCATTCTTGGATTTTATCCATTGGCGCAATTCATCGGGCTCCAATTCGGTGATTTCATTTGGATCTCCTTCAGAGTTCGAACAACTTTCGCTCTGGCTCACAAGCTCGGTTATTTGACGATTTTCCGCTTGGGGGGATAAAGTGAGTAAGGTTGTTTTTTGCAAGAGCGCATCATAAGTCAGGACTTTCCCACTCAAGATATCCCCTACCCCGGTTATGACCTTGATTGCCTCCAAAGCTTGAAGAGAACCAATGATTCCCGGAAGCACGCCAAGAACTCCGATCTCCGAACAATTCGGTAAAGCATCGCTCGAAGGAGGTTCCGGAAAAAGGCAGCGATAGGTGGGACCTTTTCGGTAATTGAAAACAGCCACCTGTCCGTGAAATTTGTGAATGGAACCATGAATCAAAACTTTTTCGAAAAGCACACAGGCATCGTTAATCAAGTAACGGGTCGGGAAATTATCACTGCCATCAACGATGATCGAATAATCATCGAATAACTCGTTGACGTTTTCCACTTCAACTCGAGCCTTATGGGACTGGATGACAATGTGAGGGTTTTGCTGGGTCAATCGTTCCACTGCGACTTCCACTTTAGGTCGCCCCAAATCGTTGTAGGTGAAGAGAGTTTGCCGTTGAAGATTGGACAACTCCACGCAATCGTCGTCCACGATTCCAATCCTGCCAACGCCTGCGGCCACCAGATACTGTAGGACCGGACAACCCAAACCGCCTGCGCCAACCACCAAGACGGAGGCCTCCTTGAGTTTTGTTTGTCCATTTTGTCCAATTTCCGGCAAGGTAAGATGCCTACGGTAATGGTCTCTCTCCAAAGAAGTGAAATTCGATGCATTCATCTCATGAGGCCTCGACCAAGTCTCTTTTTCCAGACTTACCAGCAACTTCCTGTGGAAAAGTCCCCTTCAGGCATTCCGGATTGTCGTAGCATAAGTCCCAATCCTTGAAAATGGGATCGTATCCCTTTTCTTCGAGCATTCGACAGATTTCATCGGGGCTCCTTTGGTCCGAAACCTCAAATTGCTCCAAGGCTTGCTCCCGGTTGGCATAACCACCCGGATTGGTTTTGGAACCTGCACTCATGGCAGTCACCCCCAAAGGCAAGAGATTCTCCCTGAAATCAGGGCTTTCTCTGGTCGACAAGCTCAGTTCAAGTTCATGGCTGAAGATTCTGAAAGCGCAAAGCAGTTGGACCATATCCCGGTCATCCAAAGAAACGACGGGTGGTTTCTCTCCCACGCATGGGCGCAGACGAGGAAAAGACATCGAGTAGGTGGTCTTCCAGTAAGTCCTTTCCAGATAGCCCAAATGTTGAGCGGCGAAATAGGCATCGGTTCGCCAATCTTGGGTAAGCCCGAATAAGCAGCCAAGTCCAATCTTCTTGATTCCCGCCTGCCCGAGTCGATCGGGGGTGTTCAGTCGCCAATCGAAATTTCTTTTTCGGCCTTTGAGGTGATGTCGTGCGTAGCTCTCTTGCTCATAGGTTTCCTGATAAACCAACACGCCATGAAGACCCTTTGCAATAAGAGCCTCATACTCCTTTTGATGCAGAGGCTGAACTTCTAGGGAAAGATTTGAAAAATGGGGACGCAAGACGGACAGGTTCTCCGCAAGGTATTCGACTCCGACGTTACGGCCCGATTCGCCTGTGACCAAAAGGAGGTGATCGAATCCGTACTTCTTCAGGATTCCAGCTTCTCGAAGTGTCTCCCCAATCGAGAGAGTCTTCCGAGGGATCGCATTACCCAAACTGAAACCACAATAATCGCAAACGTTGTTGCATTCATTGGATAGATACATAGGTGCGAACAACCTGACGACTCGACCAAATCTTTGCGTAGTCAAACGATGACTCAACCTCGCCATGGTTTCCAGGTAATCTTTGCCGGCCAAAGGAGACATCAAAGCCGCAAAATCTTTCAATCCCCCTGCCCCTCGAGAATCCAATGCCCTCTCTACGTCGCAGGGTTTGGTTTCGTGAATGAGCGATGAAATTTCATTCCAATCGGTCTGATGAAACAAGTCCAAGTAAGATGCTTCTTTCATTTTAGTCGAGAAATGCGGTGAGAGGAGACGTGGGGTCGGCCACTTCGGAAACCCCTCCCAATCCAGCGAGAAACGCAGTTCGCCCCGCATCCACTCCTTGGCGAAATGCGCAAGCCATGGCAATGGGGTCTTCGGCTACCGCCAAAGCCGTATTTACAAGAACGGCATCTGCTCCCATCTCCATGGCTTCCGCGGCTTGCGAAGGTGATCCGATCCCCGCGTCGACGACAACGGGAACCTTGGCTTGCTCTATGATGATACGAAGAAATTCTCTGCTTTCCAAACCTCGATTACTACCAATTGGAGAGCCGAGAGGCATAACTGCCGAAGAACCCGCTTCTTCCAATCTTTTGCAAAGCACCGGATCAGCATGACAATAGGGCAAAACCGTAAAGCCTTCCTTCACCAACTCCTCCGTTGCAAGCAGAGTTTCGATTGGATCAGGCATGAGGTATTTGGGGTCGGGATGAATTTCAAGCTTCAGCCAAGACGTACCCAGTGCCTCCCTCGCCATTTGGGCGACAAAAACGGCTTCCTTTGCATCTCTCACTCCTGACGTGTTAGGTAAAAGCCTAACCTGATCGTCCCCGAGGAAATCCAGGATCGAATCTTCCCTTCCCTTGGGATTGGCCCGTTTCATTGCGACCGTAACCATCTCAGTACCGCTCGAACCGACAACTTTCGAAAGCATCTGCCCAGAAGAAAACTTACCCGTTCCCACGAAAAGCCGAGAACTGAAACTCTCGCCACCCAACTGAAGAAAATCCTTTTTTTCCGTCATGCCTTAACGAGTTTCAACTTGTCGGATTGTTCGACAAATGCCTGCAGGTGAACGCCAAACTGCTTTCCCTTCGAAAGCCCCGAACATACGCAAATTCCAGTCACACCATAGGATTCCAAAAGATTAAAATCCGATAAGCCAAGACCTCCGATCAGATAAACCGGAATAGGATTGAGAAGATGGATGATTTCCTTGATTTCTTTCCCGGTTAATCGAGGCTGCAGAGTCCTCTTGGTCGAAGATTCACGGACGGGGCCCAAACCGACGTAAGAACAGACTCCCCTTTTCCTGACCTCCTTGGCTTCTTCCAAACTATGAACCGTTTCTCCGATCACCCCACCCTTTCCCAAAAGGTCGGCTGCATGAGCGGCACTCGCGTCCTGATAACCAAGATGAATACCCGAAGCGCCCGAGCGACTGGCAACTTCGATAAAATCATTCACTATCAGGGTCGCTCCGAATGTTTTGCAAATCTCGACGGACTTTTTGGCTTCCTCAAATAAAAGATCGAAGGGAAGGACTTTACTTCGCAATTGTATGAGCCTTACGCCCGAACGACACATACTCTGAACTTGCTGGGAGTGGGACAAATCGACTTCATCGCTGGTTAGACAATAAAGGGATTGATTGAAATCAGGGGGGTTCAAGTTCATGGGCAGACGAGAGTCTCTTCAGAATCCTCCCTTCAACCGAGAGGCATGGGAATCAAACGTGCGGGCGAATTCCTTGAAGGCATGAACAGGATTCGGTTTCCCCCAAATCGAACCAAGAAGGGCAACGCCGTCAAAACCGGTGTCCATCAGGTAACCTATCTTATTCCTACGAATGCCACCGAGAGCGTATACCATGGGCCGATTGGGGTTTTTGGATAATTTCGCCAAACTCTTGCGTATGTCTGCAAGTGGAACCTTGGGCTTGTGTCCGACTTTTGAAATGGAATGATAGACAGGGCCGAAGAAGACGTAGCTCAATTCAGGTTCGACGTTCGCCAACTCCTTGAGTTTGTGGAGTGAACGACTACGCGAACGGCGAAAGGGCTTGAGGGATTCGCGGGCCGTATGATGATACCCCCCCACTGGATAGTCCTTAAGAAGTTCGGGCGTTCGGTGAATGATGATTTTTTTAAGCATGCGCCTTGGGATCGCATCCAGGAATTCCGCCGTTCGGGCAACCGAATGGTCCGGTTTTCTCAGGTGAAACTTATCGAGTCCATTCTCAAGAAGTTCGGTAACCATTTTGGGCTCACCTTTTTGGAAATTTGGCGAGGAAATGACCGCAATTCGTAAGGTCGAACTCATCCTCCCTGAGTCGCTTGGATCAAAAGAATCCGATCGCCCTCGAAAAGTTTGCGGGCATTCATTTCTTCGGATGGAATCACTTGTTCGTTGATCGCAACCGCCCACCCTCGCAAATCCTCCAAGGCCAACGAAGTCAATAGATTCGAAAGGGTGCTGCCCTCGGGAATCTCCCTACTCTCATCGTTAACCGAAATCCTCATACGCTCGATTCAGAAGAATACAATTCACTTCCGGATTCCACGAATTGCTTGGCTTTCTCCTTCATTCCATCCTCCAAGACTTTGCCATCCGCCTTCACCCCATGTTGGCGCGCATATTCCCGAACCTCTTCCGATATTTTCATCGAACAAAAATGAGGGCCGCACATTGAACAAAAGTGAGCCGTTTTCGCATTTTCCTGAGGCAAGGTCTGATCGTGAAAGTCTCGAGCCCGATCCGGATCCAGAGACAGGTTGAATTGATCCTCCCAACGAAATTCAAAACGAGCTTTGGATAAGGCGTTGTCTCGGTATTGAGCCGCCGGATGACCTTTTGCCAAATCCGCTGCATGAGCTGCCAACTTGTAAGTGACAACGCCCTCACGAACGTCTTCTCGGTCAGGCAGTCCAAGATGTTCCTTGGGGGTTACGTAACACAGCATGGCACAACCGTACCAGCCGATCATAGCCGCTCCTATGCCACTGGTGATATGATCGTATCCTGGAGCAATATCGGTAGTCAGAGGTCCAAGCGTGTAAAAGGGTGCCTCATGACACCATTCGATTTGCTTGTCCATATTCTCCTTGATCATGTGCATGGGCACGTGACCAGGACCCTCGTTCATAACCTGAACGCCATACTCCCAGGCCCGCGTGGTTAGCTCGCCCTGGGTCTTTAGCTCGGCAAACTGAGCTTCGTCGTTTGCATCCGCAATCGAACCGGGACGCAAACCATCTCCAATGGAAAAAGAGATATCATAGGCAGCCATGATTTCACAAATTTCGTCCCACTTTTCATAAAGGAAATTTTCACGGTGGTGAGCCAGACACCACTTTGCCATAATCGAACCACCTCGACTGACGATTCCCGTCATCCTCCGACTGGTCATGGGAACGTAACGAAGGAGCACTCCCGCATGAATGGTAAAATAATCAACACCCTGCTCCGCTTGCTCAATCAGAGTATCACGAAAAATTTCCCAAGTGAGATCCTCGGGCTTGCCCCTGACTTTTTCGAGAGCTTGGTAGATGGGCACGGTTCCAACTGGCACAGGACAATTCCGAATGATCCATTCGCGAGTCCGGTGAATGTTCTTACCCGTTGAAAGGTCCATAAGGGTATCAGCACCCCATTTGGTAGCCCAACGCATCTTTTCCACTTCCTCCTCGATGGAGGAGGCCACCGCTGAATTTCCAATGTTCGCATTGATCTTGACCAAAAAGTTTCGACCGATCGCCATCGGTTCGAGTTCGGGATGGTTGACGTTTGCAGGTATGATCGCGCGACCACGGGCCACTTCATCCCGAACGAACTCGGGAGTGATCTCGTTAGGTATGGATGCGCCGAAAGAGTCGCCGGCATGTTGATGTAAGGTCGAATTTCGGACATTGGCTGGAGAGGTTTCGATCTTTTCGCAAAGGGATTGCAACTTCATGTTCTCGCGGATGGCCACGAATTCCATTTCGGGCGTCACGATTCCCTCTCTTGCATATTGGAGTTGAGTCACAACCTTTCCTTTCCTAGCACGAAGAACCTTCAGTTTGGAACGATCGAAGTCAGGAAGTTCCCCCGTCCTTTCATCCGATCGGTCGGCATGTCTTTCGGAAAGATATCCGTTATCCATGGGGTTGGTTTCACGGCCCTCGATTTCCTCGACGTCTTGGCGTTCGCGAATCCACTTGCTACGCAAAGCCGGCAATCCCTTCGCATGGTCGCCATGAAATTCAGAGTCTCCCCAAGGACCGGAGGTATCGTAGACTCGAACGGGGTCGTTCAATTCCTTTTTGCCTTCGGGAAGGTTCGTGGGGGAAAGAGAAATTTCACGCATGGGGACCGCAATCTCTTGGTTTTTACCAAAAACGTAAACGCGCTTGGAATTTGAAAACGCTGGGGATTCATTGGTTTCGGAATCTTCGACTTTCTTTATCATGGTAGTAAGGATTTGTAAGCGCCGGAGATTGTCAGTGCTCTAAGGAACACTAAGTTTTCCCTACGGCGATGGATGATCGCATCAGGTTCGAAGGGTCGACTGCGGGATATGCATTCCTCTCAGCCCAATTCCGAGGGCTCCCCTAAACTGTTCTTACCTTTTTAAGGAGGTGACATCGAAAATCAACCAAAAGAATCCCCCATTTGCCAATACGGCTACGATATTCATACTCACGTCCAAGCCCCGTTCCTTCAAATTGCCTCGAATCTTCCATCGGCTCGCCTGCTCACCAATCCGCCTAACTCGAGCATCGTGAGGTTGGATGAAAGTTCCGAGACCTCCATGCGGGAGATTTCGCACAATTCCTCCAAAGAGAAGTGATCTCCCTCACGGAAAGCCTTGAGAAGCTTTGACTCGATACCGGATATAGATTCTACGGTTTCTTTTTGGGAAGGAAGGATTTCCTGCATTCGGGAAGTTCCCCCTGAATTCTCGATTTCCGTCAGGGTAGGATCGATCTCTTCAATCACATCATTCGCATTTCGAATCAAAGTAGCCCCATCCCTGATCAATTGGTTGCAACCCGAAGCGCTTTGCTGGTCAACTCTTCCGGGCAGGGCAAAAACCATTCTCCCTTGATCAGCCGCCAATCTTGCGGTTATCAGACTCCCTCCGGAGGCTGCCGATTCCACCACCACCACACCGTTAGAGATACCGGAAACCAAACGATTACGCATCGGGAAAGTCCTCCGGTCTGCTTTTCTACCAAAGGGAAACTCCGACAGAACCGCACCGGATTCCGAGATTTTACGATAGAGATCAATATGTTCGGGTGGATAAATCACATCGAGTCCACTGCCAAGAAAAGCGATGGTCTTACCCTTGGCGTCAAGAGCTCCCAGATGAGCCTCAGCATCAATTCCCCTAGCCATCCCGCTTACGATGCAAAAGCCTCTTTGAGCCAAGTCGAAGGCGATTTCTCTCCCCATTCGCTTACCGTAGTTCGAAGGTATGCGCGTCCCAACGATCGAGACATAGGGTCCCGGGGGAAGAGCGCCCAGGACGTATAAACCAACCGGGCAATCGTAAAGCTCCCTGAGCAAAGGCGGGAAATCGGCGTTGGTAATGAAGTCGACGCCATGTTTTTTGATCTTGCCCTTTTCCTTCTTCAACCAATCCGAGTTGACCGCGTTTTCAATGGAATCGACTACACCCTTGCCCACACCGCGCACCTGCAACAAATCTCTCTTCGAAGCCTTCAAAAGGGAAAGCGGATCACCCCGAAACCGTTCCAACAACCGTCGCAGGGTTATCGGTCCCAAACCCCTTACGCCATTAAGCAATAGCAAGCCATCCTCTTCCCTCCATTTATCTGAAAAATCATCCACTCCTAACTTCCATGCCAGAATTTAGGAAAGTGGCAAAGTATTTCAATCACCCCTTGTAAAAAGGTATCTAGTTCCTTAATTCATTGAAGCGTTGCATTCGAGACGGATGACGCAACTTTCTGAGCGCATGAGCTTCAATTTGCCTGACTCTTTCCCTTGAAACTCCCATAACTTCAGCAATTTCCTCAAGGGTCAAACGCCTTCCCGGCGAATTTTCAGAGACCCATACGCAAGTTTTACGCAAACGTTGTTCCTGAGAACCGGAAAATCGAGGAATCGGCTGATCCGATGGATGAGAATGAGATGATGGTGGCACTCCATAATCTAGCGCCTAAAGGGCTTGGATGCAAAAAAGGAACTTCTACAATTCCAAATCACTCCAACTAAGTGGATGCCCGATCTTAAGATCCTTGTTCACCCTCTTTCCCAAAACATCCTTCCAATGACTCGGGCAAAGCCCATCTCCCGGTCGGGCAACCCTTATGTTTTCAGGGCGGAGAAGGTTTCCCCTGGAAATGGCTTCAGATACGAGAATTGATCGTTTGAAACGGGTTGGCTTAGGTTTGGCTGCGTCATCGCCATCCTGAGCGGAACCCAGTGCTTGGAATGTCATTCGGACAGCTTTCGCCATTTCCCTGAACTCATCGGGAAGCATGGAGAAAGCTCCATCGGTAGATGTCGACTCACGGTCTAAAGTGAAGTGCTTTTCAATAACCCGAGCGCCCATGGCGGTCGCTGCCACCGCAGTAAGATGCCCCAAGGAATGATCGGAAAGCCCAATCGGCAAATCAAACCGATCACGCAACAAGTTGATTCTTCGCAGACTGAACTCCTCGACTTTTGCCGGATATTCGCTCACGCAATGAAGAAGGATGATTTGAGGACATCCAGCGTCCCGAAGAACCGAAATGGCTTTTTCGATCTCATTCAAAGTGGAAACTCCGACACTGGCCAAAACCGGTTTACGGGTTTTCCCAATCTCTTCAAGCATGGGAAAATGGTTCATCTCGAAGGAGGCAATCTTGTAGATTGGAGGAGCAAGCGTATCCTCTAGGAATTTCACCGAAGATTCGTCGAAAGGAGAGCTAAAGAGCATAACGTCCAAGTCGGAAGCCCTCTGCGCCAGTGGTTCATGCCACTCCCATGGAGTCATGGCCTTAGCGTAGAGCTGGTCTAAGTATTGACCTGCCCAAAGGCCATCTTTCAAAAGGAAACGATCGCAACGGCCTTTGACGGTAATTGTTTCCGGGGAGTATGTTTGTAGCTTGATTGCATCGGCTCCGGATTCCACAGCTTTTTCAACTAGTTCAAAAGCCTTATTCAAAGATCCGCCATGGTTTCCTGAAAGTTCCGCTACCAACAAGGGGGGAGCGTCACCCAAAAGCCAATTGTTCTCGAATCCCAAAACTTGAAATTTTTCCTATGGAAGAAAATCCTTTAGGAGAACCTTTAGCTCGTCATCCGTTAAGGTATCACAGTTGCAATTACTGGCAAAACGAAAACCCTCCGAACAGGAAACCCCGCCCAAAATACCAATTTTATTTCCCCAAAAAGCCTGGATCGGTTGAATGACAAAATGCTTATCGAACTCCAGGACGTTACGCGCCTCGTCTTCAGGAATGAGAATCTCATGCATTTTCTCACCCGGTCGCAGGCCAATGGTATCCCATGTGCAATCGGGAGCAAGCACTCGAGCAATATCAGAAACCGAACAGGCCGGAATTTTGGGCACGAACAATTCTCCCCCAACCATGTTTTCCAAGCTATCCAAAACAAAGTCGACTCCTTCTTGAAGAGTAATCAAAAAACGAGTCATATCAGGATTTGTAATAGTCAGCTTACCCGTAGCTCTTTGACGAGCAAAAAGAGGTACAACGCTCCCTCGGCTTCCGACAACGTTCCCGTATCGAACCACCGAGCATAGGGTTCCGCCTCCGCCGGAATAACTGTTTGCGGCGATAAAAACCTTATCCGAACAAAGTTTGGTAGCTCCATATAAGTTAACCGGGTTCACCGCTTTGTCGGTGCTCAATGCCACGATCTTCCGTACACCGGCACGCAAAGCCGCTTCAACGATGTTCGTTGCGCCGTCCACATTGGTTTTTATAAATTCGTGAGGATTGTATTCGGCAGCCGGAACTTGCTTCAGAGCCGCTGCATGAATTACGTAATCAACTCCCTGCATGGCAAGATACAGCCGATCCTTGTCTCTGACGTCTCCAAGAAAATAACGTAGAGAACCATGCTTAAGATCGGGGTTAGCCTGCATTTCCGATTGTTTCCACTCGTCTCGAGAATAGACGATGAGCCGCTTGGGGCTGAATCTCTGCAGAACCGTATGCACAAACCGTTGCCCGAAAGAGCCGGTTCCTCCTGTGATCAATATCGATTTGTCATTCAACATGATTAGCGATTCATTATACGAAATTCACATGATAGAGTCGATGCGAAAGATTGAGTACGCAGTTCTGTTCCTACAGGTAGCTTTCCGCCTACCCTTTCGCATAATCAGGATCCGTCGATGAGTTCTCCTTGGTTATCGGAATCCGAGGTTGAAAATGCGACTACTGCCATTTTGCTTGGTCCAGTAGAGGAAGAGTTCATTCTTGCGGAGACCGAGAGATTCTCGAGTGGTGTTTTACTGATTTCCCCCAATGCCAAGCCCCTTAATCACAAATTGATTCATTACCTTGAGGCAGGAGAAAGCAGGCAAATGATCAGGGATAAGCTAACCGAATTTCTTTCTCTCGACTACCATAATCCTCCGGTCGTCAAAG
>NZLE01000096.1 GCA_002692605.1 Opitutia bacterium | reverse complement strand
TGATCTTGCCAAGATCACCGGTACGAAAAGTCCATTTTCTGCCAGTGCTGGGGGATCCCCAATTCAATATTGGTGCAGCCTTTTTTAAGGTTTTGATCCAGGCACTCATGGTTCGGGGATTGGTGCCGGTTATTCCCTTGTAATTGGGGATAAGAACATAGTCGTCGGAGCCATCCAGGGAGAGGGCTTGCCCAAATTTTCCTGAAGTTTTGGACGCTCCGTTGTAGAGGTTTCCATTTCGTCCGTTGCCGGAGGAATCGATTGCCTGGACCGAAGAGGGGTCGTCAAATTTCCACCATCCCACTAGATTATTTTTTCCAACGAACGGTATTTCATAGGTCAGTGGAATGGAAACAGTTGCGGAAATCGATCCGATCAAAGCGCCGATCGCTTGGTTTTCCGAAACGGTAAGAGGAGAAATGGTATTGAGTTCAAGCGGAGCAAGCAGTTCGAATTCTCGAATGCTCAGATAGGCGTCGGCATCGGCAGCCTCGGATATTTTGAGCCGGTAAGATCGATAATCGCCGGGGGAGCCGATGGTGAAAGCGCGCCATTCGTTCGCGGACCATCCGGTCAGTCCGCTGACAACGTCAAGATTCGTCCAGTTGGAGTCATCGTTCGAACCTTGCAAGGTGAAGCTTTTGGGGGATCTTTTACCCGGACTGTAATGTCCACTCATCATTCGGTAACTGGTTGCCCGATGAGTTACCCCGCTTGGGAACTGATAGTGAAGGTAAACGTTGGGTAACTGCGACTGCAGGGGCAACCAACGACCGGAAGTTGAGCCGGGAGTGACGTCATCGTCAAAAGCCTTGGATGGAGGGTATGAGTTATGGCTGGAAGAACCGGATACCGTTCCGTAACCCGGAGCGGTCAGGTCGATGAGGTTTTCAGCCTGAAGAAAGGAACTTATCAACACCCCGACAAACCAGGGTGCTTTTGGAAGATTAGCTACAAACGACAAGCGTGACGCGAGTAAAGCTTGCGCGCAAGAATTACCGAGATCGAGTATTCTGTTTAAAGTCCCCAACGGATAGCAGTCGTTTGATGAAAAAAACTTTTTAATTCTGCATAGGTATTAGCAAAAGTCTAAGAAAAAATACCTTTTCAGACGGAAAAGACCGTTTTTTACTATCGAATTGCCAACCATGGAATAAACGATTCTTGGCCAGAAGGATTCCCCCTTTAACTTAGCTGGGCCTTTTGCAGGTCGACCAGTTCATACACACCCTTTTCCGCAAGGGCCAGAAGCTCGTTCAATTGGGTGCGGGAAAAGGTCGCTTCCTCTCCGGAAGATTGCACTTCCACGAATTGCCCGGAACCGGTCATGACGATGTTTGCGTCCACCGTGGCATCGCGGTCCTCAGGGTAATCGAGGTCGAGCACGCAACGATCGTTGTACACCCCAACACTGATGGCGGCCAGATGATCGACGATGGGATCCTCCTTGAGTTTTCCCGATTCGAGCAGTCCGCTGATGGCAATGCGTGTAGCCAACCAGGCTCCGGTGATGGATGCGGTCCGGGTTCCTCCGTCGGCCCGCAAAACGTCGCAATCGATCCAGAGCGTCTTGTCGGGCATCTTCTTCAGGTCGAGCACCGCCCGCAGGGAACGGCCGATCAATCTTTGAATCTCAATGTTCCGCCCGTCCTGCTTACCTTTGCTGATGGGGCGGTCCTTGCGGGAAAGGGTGGAGTAGGGAAGCATGGAGTATTCCGCGGTGAGCCAACCGCCTTCGACTTTTTGCTGACGCATCCATCCTGGAACCCGATCCTCGATCATGGCGGCGCAAATGACTTGGGTGTGCCCAAAGGAGCAGAGCACCGATCCGTTGGCATGGGGAGCGATCCCCAGTTGAAAGGAAATGGGGCGCATCTGATCGGGTTGGCGTCCGGATGGACGGACGAAAGCTTGATCGAGTTGCTCGGCGAGAACGGATTTTTCCATAAGGTCAGGTTTCATACGTGATTAGGGGCTCGGGGTCAATCAGTTGCATGTCATCCCCGGACAACTCGTTGGCGAACCATGCCCGGGAATGAGGATCGCCGTGGTGCAGAAAAGTGGTCTTGGGGGACAGTTTTCGGGCCAGAGCCACCAATTCGTCCCGATCGGCGTGTCCGGAGAGGTCGAACTGCCTGATTTTCGCCCGTACTTGTTCCACGCAATCGATTTCTTCGAAGGCGAAGGGTTGTCCGGGTTGGGTGGCGAGCAGCTGCCCGCCGGGCGTGTCAGGGTCGCAGTAGCCAACGAAGAGTATGGAATTGCGGTCATTGCCCAGAAGACCGGATGCCACGACGTAGGAAGGGGTGTGTTCGACCATCATGCCGCTGCTGACCAGAAAGATGCCTTTCATGGGGGGCGGTCGTCCTGGCTCGACTTTGCGGGGCAGAGGACGGGCGCCCATGGATTTCAGCACCTTGCGGTTGAAACGCAGGCGGTTGGTGTTCTTGGAAATTTCGTGAAAGTGATTGACCAGGTCCATACCCAAGCCCGAACAGAANACGGGAACCTTGGGGATGGCTTTGCGGCGGANGGCGTCGTCCAGCACCACCAGCATCTCCTGCATCCTGCCNAGGGCAAATACGGGAATGAGAGCCGATCCACCGCGGTTCAGGGTTTTTCGGACGTTCTCCAGCAGGGAGACGAGCTCGGATTCCCGCTGGCGTCCCGGATCCCGGGAGGCGCCTCCGCGGGTGGTTTCGGTGACAAGCACGTCCACCGGTTTCAACGGAAGGTCGGCTCCGTCCAGGGTCCGTTGGTCATTGAAGAGCAAATCGCCCGTAAAAAAGATGCGTTCCCGCTCGCTTTTCACTTCCACGGAGACCGCACCGGCCACATGCCCGGCATGGTGCAAGGTGATTTCAATCGATTTTCCGTCCTTTTCCATCCGTTGGGGGGTGTTTATGGAAAGGGGTTTCATGCGGTCGTAGAGCGTGGAGAGGTCGCCCCGCCCGTAAAGCGGAAGCTCCGGCAGGTTGAGTTCGCCTCTCTGTCTCTTCATGACCGAAACCGAGTTGGAAAGCATCCGCCGGGCAAGAATGGAACTGGCGTAACTCAGAAGAACGGGCGCGTCGGGATGTTGACGCGAAAGCAGGGGCAAGCTCCCCAGATGATCGAGGTGACAGTGGGTCAGGATGATGAAGTCGAGTGAGTTCCTTTGAATCAGGTTATGGTGAGGGAGAGACTCGTTTCCCGCATATTTGGGATGGATTCCTGAATCGATGACGAAACGGAAGGGCCCGGTTTCGCAGAGCGTGCAGTTCGCTCCGATCCCGCCGTGGGGGTTCAGGTCGGTGAACTTCATGAATGGCTCGGATCCAAGGGGAACTCCTCGGGGATATCGAGGCGGAAGGGAGCCATGCGGACGTGAATCTTGTTTTGGAACTCGTCGAACCCATGAAAGGAACCGGAAGCTTCCGCGGAGAGGTGGGTGACGTGGTAGCTGTTGTAGGAAAAGGTTTCTCCCGGGGGAATGGTCGGAGTCTCTCCGACGATCTTGTCCCCCTCCACGACCGTGGTGGTGCCATCGGAGTTGGTGAGGATCCATTTGCGACCGAGAAGCGTGATCGCACGGTCGGTGAGGTTGCGGATGCTGACGAAGTAAATGAAGGCATGGAGGTTGATGCCCTTGAGGCTCGATTTCTCCTTGTGGTGAACCAATTTGTCCAAAGTGGCCTGTAAGCCTTCCAATTCTGTGCTGTTGTCTCTCACCTTTGTTTTCGTATCCGTTTCATAGCATAACGAGCGGAAGGGAAATGACCATTTATTTCTTCGGCCGAGCGAAGGAAAAAGCGGAAAAGATCCGAAAACGCTTGCCGAGAAAGCCAGACACTCCACAAGGGAAGGGATGCAAAAGTACGCCTTGTTATCCGTCAGTGACAAAACCGGACTGGTTCCCTTCGCGAAGTCCCTTGCCGAAGAGCACGGGTTCAGTCTCCTTTCGACCGGAGGGACCGCCCGTTTGCTGAGGGAGGTGGGTCTCGAGGTCACGGACGTGAGTGAGCACACCGGTTTTCCGGAAATGATGGACGGACGGGTCAAGACCCTGCATCCCAAAGTGCATGGAGGCTTGCTCTGCCTGAGAGACAACCCATCCCATCGGGAGGCCGCGGAATCCCACGGTGTGGAAATGATCGATCTGGTGGTGGTGAATCTTTATCCTTTTGAGGAAACCGTGGCCCGTCCGGGGGTCTATCTGGCCGAGGCGATCGAACAGATTGACATAGGCGGACCTTCGATGTTGAGAAGCGCCGCCAAGAACCATCGGGACGTCACGGTGGTCTGCGATCCGCAGGATTATCCCAGAGTGCTGGATGCCTTGGCTTCATCGGACGACCAAGCTCTCTTGCGGGCCGAGTTGGCGCGCAAGGTCTTTGCTCGAACCGCCGCCTATGATACGGCGATTTCCGCGTATCTCGAGAAACAGGCCGAGGTGGAGCCGGATTTGGGAGAGATTTCCGGGTTTCCGTCGAAAATGAATTTGGAGGCGGAAAAGGCAATGACTTTACGCTATGGAGAAAACCCCCATCAGCAGGCCGCGCTGTACGGGGATTTCCTCGATCATTTTCAACAGCTTCAGGGGAAGGAACTCAGTTTCAACAACATTCTCGACGTCTCCTCGGCGGCTTATCTGATCGGTGAGTTCGAACGCCCCACGGTGGCCATTCTGAAGCACACCAACCCTTGCGGCGCCGCAAGCGCGGACAGTTTGGAGGAGGCCTGGGAGCATGCCTTCGCCACCGACCGTCAGGCTCCCTTCGGAGGAATTATCGTGGTCAACAACACCTTGGACCTGGGTTTGGCGGAAAAGATTTCGGAGATCTTCTGCGAGGTCATCATTGCTCCCGGATTCACCGACGATGCCCGTTCGGTATTCGAAAAGAAGAAGAATCTCCGTCTTTTGGTTTCGAAGGCGGGCTTCGGAGCGGAAACCTTAAGGGAGTTTCGCTCCATACCCGGAGGTTTTCTCGCTCAGGATCGGGACCAGAAGAAAATCAATCCCAAGCAGTTTGAGGTGGCCACGGAGAGGCAACCCACGGATTTGGAATGGCGCTCGATGCTTTTCGGTTGGCGTGTGGTCCGGCACGTCAAAAGCAATGCCATCGTATACTCCGGGGATGAGCGCACCTTGGGAGTGGGCGCTGGTCAGATGTCCAGGGTGGACAGTTCGAGGATCGCGGTCTGGAAAGCGGGAGAGGCGGGTCTGGATCTGAAGGGTTCCGCGGTTTGTTCGGATGCCTTCTTTCCCTTTGCGGATGGTCTGTTGGCGGCTGCGGATGCCGGCGCCACCGCGGCGATTCAGCCTGGTGGAAGCGTGCGAGACGACGAGGTGGTGGCTGCGGCAAATGAACGTGGTATGGCCATGGTGCTGACCGGGGCCCGTCACTTCAAGCATTAGCCCGAATGCCCCCTTTCTGCTTGTGCCTAGGTCGTCTGAGCATAACTTTACAAATATGACCCGGTCCTTACCGAAATCACTTCTTCTTCCGCTACGCCTCGGATTGATCTTATTTGTTTCCCTGTTCTGGGGAATGGGATGCGGAACCGCAATGCTTTCGGATGAGAACCTGGCCAAACGGGCCAAAAGGGACTTTAATCGAATGAAAGGCAAGGAGACCCTCTCCACCAATGCCTCCCACAATAAAATGATCAAGGAAATCGGAGAGAGGATCGCGGGTGTCGCCCAGGTCGATTTGCCGGGCACGGAGTGGGAATTCGTGGTTTTTGAAAAAAAGGAGGCCAATGCCTTCGCAATGCCGGGAGGCAAGGTAGGGGTATACAGTGGACTGATCGAACTCGCGGATGGCGATGCCGATGAGATCGCCGTGGTGATTGGTCATGAGATTGCCCACGTGTCCTTTCGTCACAGCAACAAACGGATGACTCAGGCCATGGGTATTGCCCTGGGTGGGGTAATCCTGAACGCCGCTCTGCGGGACAAGGATTCGACGGACCGGCGTCTGGCGACCGGAGCTTATGCGGCTGGCACGACGCTCGGTATGACGCTGCCCTACAGTCGGGAGAATGAACGAGAGGCGGATCACCGGGGTTTGTTCTACTCCGCTATGGCAGGTTACGACCCTCGGGCTGCGATCCGTTTTTGGTCGAAGATGAAAAAATCGGGCAAACGGCTTCCCGAGATATTCTCCACTCATCCCAACCCCGGAAAACGAATCGAATTTCTCGAATCTCACATGGACCGGGCCTATGCTCTTTACGTTGAGGCCAAGAACGCCCGTGGGGAAAAACCGAACCCATGAGCGTTCTTCTCGATCATCCAACCCAAGCCTTGTCCGAATACGTCGGCCATGCCAGCGTTTCGGCCGATTCCGCATTTGACGAAGGGGTCAGTGGGGCTCGTGGCTTCGCTCAGGCACGATTGGAGGAACTCGGTTTCGCAACCGACCTGATTGAGACTCCGATCCATCCCGTTCTTCTTGCAACCCGGGGTGATCCGTCCTGGCCCAAGTTGGTGATTTACGGTCATTATGACGTTCAACCTCCGGATCCCCTGGATCTGTGGTCAAGCGATCCCTTTTCCGCGGTCGAGCGGGAGGGTCGCCTGTACGGAAGAGGAGCCGCGGACAACAAAGGCCCGCAAATCGTTCACATGTCGGCTCTCCGAAGGGTTCTCAAGAGAAACCCAAACCTTCCCCTTCACATCACTTATCTGATCGAGGGAGAGGAGGAAATCGGAAGTCCAAGTTTTCGCGGATTTTTGGAAACCCACAAGGAGAGACTGCAAGGAGATATGCTCCTAGTTTCGGATACCGGTAGCCCTGGCCCGGATCAATTGGTGGTAACCACCGGTTTGCGCGGTCTCACCGCCCTGGAAGTCAAGGTGCGCGGTCCGAGGCAGGATCTGCATTCGGGTGTCCATGGGGGAGCCTTGATGAATCCCTTGCAGGCACTTATGCGGGCCTGCTCTCATTTGCATGACGCAGACGGAAAGGTGGCGGTTCCAGGCTTTTACGATGCGGTCCGTCCTCCCGAACCCTGGGAGCGCGAAGAGTTGTCCAAGTTGCCCACTTCGGAGGATGAGTACGCGCAGTTTTTGGGAATCCCGACTTTTCATTCCCCCCCGGGATATTCGCCTCTCGAAGCCATTCGCTTTTGTCCGACTCTCGAATTCAATGGGGTGGGGGGCGGATACCAAGGTGAAGGATCAAAGACTGTGATTCCCTCCGAAGCCTTTGCCAAAATCACTTGCCGATTGGTTCCCGATCAATCGTCGCAAGAGATTGCTCGAATGGTCAGGGATGCGATTGTTCGGTCCTGTCCTCCTTCGGTGCAGGTCGAGGTCGAGGTCAAGGGTGGAGGAGATCCCTATGTGGTGATCCCTCCCGGAAAACCGGGTTCAAGCGGTGAGGAATCCGATTTGACCAAAAAAGCCTTTCCTTTGGTTGAGGAATGCGTACGGAAGAGTTTCGGAAGCAATCCGCTTTTTCTCCGGGAGGGTGGAAGCATTCCAATTATTAGGGACCTGAAGGAGGTTGCCGGTTTGGACGCTCTTATGTTGGGTCTGTTCACCAACGAGGACAACCTGCATGCCCCGGATGAAAGCTTTCATTTGGGCATCATGAACGATGCGATCGACGCGTTTGAGGAATTCTTTGAAAAGTTGGCCTAAAGCCCTTTGGTGACCACAAAAGCCGCTCGGCGGTCGAGTCGGGCCTGTTCGCCCGAGGCATTGGGAAGAGCGGATTCGTCGCCAATGGAAACGGTTTCAATCCTGCCTTCGTCGGCGCCTAGTTCAACCAGATAATCCTTGACTGTGGTCGCCCTCCGGTCTCCCAAGGATTTGTTGTATTCCGGTGTGCCCTTCCAGTCGCAGTAACCTTCTATGAGTAGCCGGGCCTTGGGATTGGACTGGATGAATTCGGAAATCTCCACGAGCTTGGGACGCTCGGTGGCAGAGACATTGTATTGATCGAATCCGAAGTAGACCGGGTCAAAGGGGCGGATGACGTTAAGCGGGTCTGAAAAGGCATCCAATCCGGAATCTCTGGGTACGAGGAGGTCATTGCCAAGCGTTCCCTGGAGGTCGTTTCCGGTGGGCGAGAGATCATCCACTCCCGAATTGAAGCCCCGACTGGGATCGGTGAGTTCATTGCTTCCCGTTTGGCCTCGGTTAAGGGCGGTTTCAGGATCGACTTTTTTGGCGCAACCAAGGCCAAGCAGGGAAAAACCGGTTGCGACGGCGAGCAGGGTACGGGAAAGGGAAGGAGCGGTCATCAGGAATCCTTGAGGACGATGAATTGGGCTTTGCGCTCCAAACCGGCAGTGGTTGGATCGGCGTCCGGTGTGGCCATTTCATCTCCCATGGAAATGATTTCAATGCGATTTTGGTCGATACCCAAGTCAATTAGGTAACTTTTGACGCTTCCCGCCCGCCGGTCGCCCAATGATTTGTTGTACGCAGGAGTCCCCTTCCAGTCGCAATAGCCTTCGATGAGAATCTTGGCGTCGGGGTTGGAGGATAAATAACCGGCGACGTCCTGGAGTTTGGCGCGCTCCGCAGTTCCGACGTTGTACTGATCAAAGCCAAAGAAGATGGGTTCGAAGGGGCGCTCTGGGTTGTCCATTCTTCCAGGTTCATCCCAAAAGGGGTCCTGAGGAAGCAATCCATCTGAGCCGTCCAAGCCAGTGATGGCGGTACCGAGAGGAGAAAGTTCCCCTTCATCGGCGAGCGAACCGTCTTCTCCGGAACCGACGAAGGTTCCGCGGTCGGTTCCCTTGATCAGAGCCGTGTCGTCAGGAGAGAGTCCGTTCTTTTTCGAACATCCGAATTGAATGGCCGCAATTATGGCCACACTTACCATCCACATTGTATTTTTCATAACTATTATCCCGCTTAACTGTTAAGAGCCGAATTCCCATATTCGACCACCATTATGCGAATTTTCTTGCGCGCGGGGAGCGCTTCGTCAATGGGAAAAAGCTTGAAGGAGCGAAAATATTTTCTCGTCGACAACGGATCTTTGGGTCCGGAAGCGGTTCTTAACCTAAGAACGATTGCTCATTCCCTCGCGAAAATCACTGACTGTGAAGTTCGCCCAATGGGTCTGATGCACTCTCACAAGGTGGAACCATCCGCTTTGGATGGGCTTCCGGGCGAGTCCATGGAGGCCTTCTTGCAAAGCGATGAAGCGGGTTCCATGGACCAGATACGCGTGTTGCCTTTTTTTCTCGGGCCGAGTTTGGCGGTCACCGATTGGTTGCCGCGAAACCTCGAGAAGTGGCGATCGGAAAAGAAGGGCAGAAGCTTTGCCGTCTTGGATTTTCTGTTTGCTCCGGAGGATGACCGGTTGGCCCGCATCCTTGCGGATCTTTGCCTGAAGCGGTTTCCATCGGCCGAAACGCCCCCGCCTCATCTGATTCTGGTTGATCATGGGACTCCTCTTCCGGAGGTGAACCGGGTACGCGAAGAGGTGGGACAACAGTTGGAGGCTTTGATGAGCAAACGGATTGGGGGTTTTTCAACTTGCTGCATGGAAAGACGCCCGGGCAAAGAGTATGATTTCAATGATCCGTTGTTGGAGAATTTGCTCAGGAGCTTGAGGGAGGATGGTGTAAGACGGGTTCTGCTTGCTCAATTTTTCCTCTCTCCGGGCAGGCATGCCGGAGAAAACGGAGATCTGGCGAGAATTTGCAAAGGGTTCGAGCAGACTGCCCCCGGGTTTGAAATTTGCCGCTTACCCACCATGGGCAATCATCCGCTGATGTTGGAAATTCTCGCCGATCGGATTCTGAAGGATTGCTGACTTCGTTCAGTCTCCGCCCATGGGAGTGAGGTAAATCCCCAAAACCAAAAGACCGGCTCCGATTGCCCTTCGGATTTGGGTGGACCGAGAGACGTTGCCTTCACGCAGACCCATCCTCCTACCCAGAAAAGCGACCAGAAGAATGGCCCAGAGTCCCCTGCACGAATAGAAAACGTTCGCTTCGGTGGGCACCCGAAAAAAACCGATCGCAAAGGACATCAGCACGGCCTGTCCGCCCATGGGCAACGAGGAGGCCCACATCCATCGGTCGGCCCGACCTCTCGAGCCGAGAAATTTTCCTTGGCTCAGGGGAATCAGAGCAAAGGAGAGAAGCCCCAAGGTTGAAAACATTACAAAAAGAACGTTGAAGGGGTCGGATTGATGGGTGAAGTGCGGAACCATGGAATCGACCAGTCCGAAAGCTGCGGCGGTGCATAGCGCGAGAGCCATTCCCGGTAGCGAGGGCGAACTTCCTTTGGTCGGCCAACCGATCAGGGCAACCGCCACCGCAGCAAGCCCGGCTGCCGTCCAGGTTGCCAGACCAATGGGTTCGGGAGAAAGACCGAGAAGAAAGAGAAAAAGCGCAACGAAGACGGACTTAGAGCCCATGATGGGAGTGACCATGGATGCGTCTCCCGAACGAAGGGCCGCAAAACAGAGAGACTGAGCGGTGAAGAAAATGCCTCCGAGAATCGCTCCGTTTTGAAAATCGGAATTTTGAAGAGGAGAATCCGCAAGCAAGGGGTAGGGGAGAAAGAACAGAGCGGTGATCCAATTCGAATAGATCAGCGAGCGGGATGTCCCGGCGCCCAGTTCCATGGCTCTTTTGGCCAAAAGGGCACTGAAGGCGTAAGCGAGTCCGGCCGAGAGGGCGAGCAGGTAGGGTGTGAGATTACCGGACAAGAAAACAAATTTATGGGGTTGCGGGAGATGCGGTCTAACCTCGGCTGAACTCGTCGCTGAGTCTTGCGCATTCGCTGGCCTTCCGTTCCTTCGTTCCGATGATCAGCCTGTACTTGATTCGGACGGGTTTTCCGGGTTCTGACTGAGTCTTGAAGTAGGATCCGAAGCGGCCGTAGTCCCGTTCACTGTAGAATGAGGGTTTGGGGTTTTCCGGATGATCCAGGTAGAGGGTAAAGTGTCGCTGCCCGGAAACCACCACGCTCTGGGCTTTCCAGGGAAGGTTGGTCATGTCTTTGTCGGCTGGCCAATTTTTGGTTTTGCCCGCTTCGTCTCGTCCTTCTTTGGGGCGGACGTAGTAGGTTTGCCTGGCCGTGCTCGACGCAACCTCATCGGAGGCTCGGAATTGAAAACCGGCGTGCTGTGGGTCACCATCCAGGATCAAGGGTTGATGATCGGTTGAGAGGACGGATCCGAAATCGATTTGCAGGGAATCGTCCGGGCGCAGTGAAAAACGGAGTGTTCTTGTTTCGAGGGCAAAGACCGAGCCATCGTCAAGACGCCAGGCGATTTCCACCGTGTGACCGGCGCTTTTCGAATCGGCATGAGAACGGATGAATTTCTCGTGGGTTTGGTATGCCCCTTTGCAGTGCCAGGTATCGACTCTGTGCTTCTTGCCTTCCTTGTCGGTGAATGAACATTTGGAAAAGCCGTAGTAGATTCCCCGGTGGTGGGTGAACTTCCCTCCCGGACCTTTGGTGAGGAAGCCTTCACCGTCGGATTGGTATATGTGATGGAAGGGCTTGTAGGTGCGTTGACGGTCTTCGGGTATCATGCGCTCGTAGACGTAACGCGCTAGGGGCCTTTTGCCGAGCTTCAGATCAACGTGTTTGCCGGGTTCGTCGATCCAGCCGAAGGCAAGCGGTTTTTCGGCGAAAAGGGAATGGCAAGCAAGAAGAGACGAAAGGAGAAGTCCGAAGGTTTTTTTCATAAGGGTCAAGAAAACCCTTTTTGAGGAGGGAGTCCAAGGGTAAAAGGAGAAATGGATCGAGAAACTTTTTTTGAAATTTGGGGTTTAAGGGATTAGTAAAATCTCCTTTATTGGGATAGAATTTTTCACCATGCGCCAAACCGTACATCTCCTTTTGCTTTTTCTTCTCAGTTTCCCCTCTTCTTGGGCATTCGGGGTGATCGAGTTTGAGAAGGAAGTTTGGCCAATCCTATCCGAGCGGTGCGTGGAATGCCACAAGGCTCCTTACGAGCAGGCGGGTCGATTGAAGGAACCCAAGGCCGGATTGAGGTTGGACGGAGCCGCTCATATTCTTTTGGGAAGCGATGACGGTTCAGTGTTAAAGGCCAATCATCCGAGTAGAAGCACTTTGTATACTAGGACCATTCTTCCCGCGGATGATGCGGATCACATGCCTCCGAAGGGTGATCCTCTGACGCGGAAGCAAAAGGAAATCATACGCAAATGGATTGCCCAAGGGGCTGATTTCGGGACCTGGGAAGGAGCCACCGACGGTTTGGACGAATCGGTGACCAAAAGGGATAAGCCCAAATACGTACCGGGACACCTTCGCTTCTTTGATGATCTGAGTCAGGGACTGAAACCCTTGCCTCAGAAAATGCTGGATGAATTATCCCAAGCAACGGGTATGTTGGTTCGCCCCATTGGCTTGGGCAGTCCTTTGATTGAGGTTCGGGTAGTCTCATCGGCTCAAAGAATCACGGATAGGGAAATCACCGCGTTATCCCCGCTTGTCAAACACTTGGCCAAGCTCGATCTGACAGGAGCCGATCTTTCCGTCCAAGCTTGCAAGAAAATCGGCGCGTTCAAAAAGTTAACCAATCTGAGTTTGCGCCGGAGTAATCTCGATGATCAAGGGCTGGTGGAACTGCAGGGTTTAAGTTCGCTCCGGACACTCAACCTAACGGAAACAAAAGTAACGGACTCCGCAGCGGTTTCCTTGGCTCGTATGAAAAGCCTCGATAGCCTATATCTTTGGAAAAGCGGGATTTCGGAAGACAAACGCGAATTTCTCCGTTCGCGTTTGAATGGAGTGAAAGTGACTCCTTGAGGAAACCTTGGGTTTTGGCGCGACTAGGGACAAATCTTCCAAAGCGTCTTGTCCGAACGAACGAAAAGTCCATCGTTGGCTAGTGCGGGAGTGCAAAGAATGGTTTCCTCCAAATCCACCGTTCCAAGCAGTTGTCCGGTGGAGCTTTTCAAGTCGACCACTTGTCCGAGCCCGGTCTCACTGAAAAGGAAAAGACGGTCGGAGGTGGCGACCGGAGAACTGCTTACCGGGCCTTTGAGACGCAAGCGCCACAGGATTTTTCCTGAAGCGACTTCGGCGCAACTTAATACGTTCGCGCTGTTAACGACGTAAACCTTGTCCTTAACCACGGTCGGACTGCCGGTTCCCGGTTTGAGCTTGTTCTCGTTCCAAATTTGTTCGGGTCGTTCGCCCGTGGAGTTCGCTTTCAAAGCGGTCAACCCATTGGAAGGAACCAAAACGAGGCCCTGTCCGGACCAAGCGCTCGAAGGGATGGTGGACGCTCCTCCCTCGAAGGACCAAATTTCCTCTCCGGAGGAAGCTTCGATTGCGGAGATTCCGTCCTTGGATTGCAGGGCAACGATTTCCCTTCCTTGTTCTCTCATAACGATGGGTGAGGTCCAATTCGCTCCTCTGGGCCGGTCTTTTTTCCACAGGGTGGATCCATTGGCCAGATCGAGGCCGAAAGTGAAGGAATCGGCATCGTTTTCGACCTGAATGATAGCCACCCCTTCGGCCAGAACCGGGGAGGAGGACATGCCTAATCCATTGGCTGCGTTCGGGTAATCGAAGGTGAGTCCCCTGAGCCAGAGCATTTGACCTTTGAGATCAAGACAGAAGACGTCGTTGGAGGAAAACTGGGCGATCACCTTCTTTCCGTCGCTGACCAGTGTACAGGCGGCCACACAAGTCTTCTCGTGGCAAACGGTTCGTCCGGTGGCCTTGAACTTTCGTTCCCATTCCAGGGAACCGTCCCGGGCATCGAAGGCGAGGATATGGAGAGTTTGCTGATTCGGTCCGCTTGAGGCGGTCAGTAGAACCAGATCGTCGACGAGAATGGGACTCGAGAGCCCCCGGCCGGGCAGAGATTGCGACCAACCCTTGTCGCTTTTCAAGGACAGGGAAGCGGGAGCCTTTTGATCGAATGAACCGTTCCCATTACTGCCTCGAAAGGCCAACCAATCGGCCTGCAGGGAAGGGAGGATAAGGAGAGAGCAAAGGAATGAAACAATGATTGGGTTCATGGCGTTCTTGAATGGGATTCAACGGTTGGCGGAAAGCAGCGCTTTGCCGGTGGGGTCGGTGACGCGAAGGCAAAATTCCCAATTTTTTGTCCAAGGTTGGGTTTGCTCGTTTTGACAAACCTTAACTAGGATACGATTGGTTCCCGAGTTCAATTTTCCATCGATTACGAACTGATCCACCCGGGTCTTCCCCCTGTGGTATTCGTCTCGGGCAAAAAGCAGTTCTTCGTTCACCCAAAGTTTCCATGCGTTTTTGGAACCGAGTCTGAACTGAACTGGGCGTGAGTCCTTGGACTCGAAGGTCGTGAAGGCATAAGCCAAAACTTCCTTGATCTCACCGTACTGTTGGTTCACGTCGAGCATGCCGAAAGGATCGGAGGTGGAGAATTCGATCCATTCGACCTTCCCGTTTTTTCCCTTTGCGCTTCCAGACAGGTCCATCTTGCTTTCGGGAGCGTAGGCGGTGTGAAACCCTTCGCGAGATCCATTGCCAAAAGGACCGATGGTTTGCCAACGAGTAAGGAAGCCCATGAGTTCGGGAACGTCAATCTTCATACCATTCGCTTCCAAGGCGGTCTTGGCCGTTTTGATTTGATCGACGTCTCGAGCCTTATCCAACGCCATGCGGAAGAGAACCGTTGAAGCCTTGCCCGCTTTACTTTCCGCTTTCTGCAAAAGTTGGGCAACCGCTTCGCGTCGGAGGCTTGGTTCCGGGTCATCGAGAAAGGAACCGATCATTTTCTCGGCTTTTTCGGATTGTTCGTCGAGCAAAAGTTCGAACGCCGCCCGGCGTGAACTTCCCGCATTGCCTTTGTCCATTACAAAACGGGAGACGTCCTCGGTCGGGAAATTTCCGGGCTCGGCCTGTGCGAGGATTTTGGATACGGCCGCCCGAATCCAGTTGTCTCCCAGATCATTGGCCGCATTCATTCCCTTCAAGAGAGGAACGATGGAATTTGGGTCCAACTGATCCACTAGGGTCAACGCCCGCATCGCCTGGGCATTGCCTTTGCCTTTGGCTTCGACTTGCGTGAAAGCGGTGATAACTTGCTTTTCGGAAGCTGGGGCAAGGGAGCCGAAAAAGAAGAGGACGAGGCTGCTCAACAGACTCAATTGCAAAGTTTTCATTCTTCCTTCCATGATTGAGTTCGAGCGGTACGCCAACAAAAAAGAAGGTTGCCCGAATTTTTTTCTTTGCATGTTTGCTCAGGTTCCGAAGAAGTGAGCGGATGAAATTTTTTCCTTATATTACCTACTTTCTGATTTTCGGATTTCTTTGCGGTGGTGAGCCCCGACTGCGGACTTTGCCTCTTTGGCCTGACCTGGCTCCCGGGGAAGTCGAGGGTGAAGTTGGACCTGAAGAGGAGAAACCGCCCAAGCCTGGGGAAAAGGGAATTTTGAGGATCACCAACGTGAGTCAACCCACTCTAACGGTTTATCCGGCCAATCCTGCGAAAGCGAATGGAAGCGCTGTGCTCGTCTGTCCCGGGGGCGGATATGGAATTCTGGCATATGAGCATGAGGGGACGGACGTTTGCCAATGGTTGAATGAAATGGGTGTTACGGGGATTCTTCTGAAATACCGTGTTCCGCGCAGAAAGGACCGACCTAAGCATGAAGCCCCTTTGCAGGATTCCCAACGGGCTCTCGGTTTGGTTCGGAAGCACGCCAAGTCTTGGGGGATCAATCCCTCCAAGTTGGGTATTCTCGGTTTTTCGGCAGGTGGCCATCTTTCGGTAATGACCCTGACTTCCTTTCACGAAAGAACTTATTCGCGCATCGATGAAGCGGATGATTTGTCCTGCCGGCCTGATTTTGGAATTTTAGTCTATCCCGCCTACCTGGTGGACCGAACGACCAGAGATTCTCTCTTTCCGGAGGTGGTGATTCGGGAGGACACTCCACCCTGTTTCTTCGTTCATACGGGTGACGACCACGTACCCGCGGAGGGTAGCGCCTTGGCCTACCTGGCTTTGGAAAAAGCCGGTGTGGTGGGCAACGAACTTCATCTTTTTCCTTTTGGAGGTCATGGATACGGTATGCGAAAGACGGATCGAGCGGTCTCGGAATGGCCGGACCGGGCTGAGTCCTGGATGCGAGCAACCGGTTGGCTTGATTGATTGTTCGAGGAATGAAAAACCTAGCGGTTCGCTACCATCGGCACGGAGATCCCCACGAGGTTCTGCTTTTGGAGGAGATCGATCTTCCTGCAATTGGGGAGGGAGAGGTTCTGATTCAATTGCAGGCCGCAACGATTCATCCCTCCGATTATGGATTGATTCAAGGGTCCTACGGGAAGTTGCGTGAACTCCCCTCAATCGCCGGCAGGGAAGGCGTGGGAGAGGTCATTGAGGTTGGGTCCGGAGTCGATTCCAAAGTAAAGGGAAAACTTGTACTGATGCCCGAAGAGCCGGGAGTTTGGACTGAATATTCCAAAAGCAAGGCGGAGGATTTGCTCCTTCTTCCCTCCTTGGTGCCTCTTAACCAACTGGCGGTGTCAGCCCTGAATCCCTTGACGGCATGGCGTCTTTTGAATGATTTCGAATATTTGCGCGAAGGGGATTTTGTCATTCAAAATGCAGCCAATTCCGCCGTTGGTTTGTGCGTCATTCAGTTTGCCAAGAGAATCGGAGTGGAATGCATCAGTTTGGTTCGTACACCGGAGCGGATCGGGGACTTGGAGGAATTTGGGGCGGATTTTGTTTGTTTGGATGACGATGACGCGGTCGAAAGAGTGGCCGAACGGACCAATGGGAAAAAGTGTTCTTTGGCTCTGAATTCGGTGGGAGGAAGAAGTGCCCTGAGATTAGCCAAATGCCTTAGAGATGGTGGAGTCCACGTGACTTTTGGGGCGATGGACGGTTCTCCGGTGCGTTTCCCGACTCGCAATTTGATCTTCGATGATCTTCGTTTTGTGGGATTTTGGCTTGATCGATGGAAAAGGAAGCAATCCCCGGCAGCTTTACGTAAGACTCTGGAGGAAGTTCTTCAGCCTTTGGCTTTGGCGGAAATCAAGCATCCCATCGATCAGGTGTTTGCCCTGACGGAGTTTTCGCAAGCGCTCGAACGGAATGGGCAATCCCGTATGGGTAAGGTCTTGCTCGAGCGTACGAAAGGATTGTTGGCCAAGGATCCCCGGGATTCTACGGGAAAGGATCATCCCTGAACGCTCAGGAGGAAATTCTTTGAATGAGCGAAGGCAGGGAAAAATACTTTCCCGGACATTTGGTGTGGTTGCGATGTAGAATTTTGTGAGTGGTTACCTTATCGGCCGGGATTCCGCATCGTTTCATTAGGTATTTGCAAAGTCCTTCCAGGCTTTTCATTTGCTGGTTGGTAGGGGCTCTCAGTTCGAAATTTCCGATCAGGCAAATCCCAATGCCGGTTCGGTTGTAGGATTGGCTTTTCATATGGCCACCGTCCAATTGATCCTTCCACCTCCCACCCATGAAGATCTCTCCGTCGGTTGCCTTTCTGGAACCATTTGAGATTACGAAATGATAGGCTAGGCCATTTTTCATTCCGCGGGCCTTGTGAACGCGGTGCATGTTCATGGCATCATCGGTTGGGGTAGCCGAATGATGGATCACGATGCGGGTCCATTTTCCTGATTTCGGGCGAATCGCATCGAGAGATCTCCGAACGGTGGAAGAAAGTATTTGGGAGGCCGGTTTTGCGCTGCCGGCCTTAATGGGAATGATCAGTTTTTGTCCGACCCGGATGAGATCGGGTCGAGTGATTTTATTGACCAAAGTCAGAGTGGAAACCTTGACGCCAAACCGGGATGCGATTCCGCCCAGGCTGTCTCCCTTCTTCACTTCGTAGGTTACTTCACTTGCTCCGGAGGAAGGAATCTTAAGTTTCTTGCCCACGAAAAGAAGGTTGGGGTTGGCAATTCCATTGTGAGCTTGAAGGGCGCTGACGGAAACTCCGTATTTTCGGGCGATTCCACCAAGAGTCTCATTCGGTCGCACTTGATGGACGACCTCCGCCTGCATCGCTTCGCCAAAAGCGAGGGCAAGAATCATAAAAAGAAATTTCCTCATCTACCTTATTCATTTCTTTGACAAAGCGTAAATCTTGGCAACCCAGAATTTTGAATTTCAGGCAAGATTGGGGTTTAAGATTTTGCTCCTTTTCCAAAATCGCTTTAAAAGACCCTTATCATGAAATTAAAAACAAAGGCTTGGTTGGTGTCTCAGGGAATGCTTGTTCTCACTGCCGTTCTGATTCAGCTTACCTTTTACCGCGAGATCAAGTTCGGACCTCTTCTCGGAATGGAAAAACGCGGTTATTGGGAAATTATCTCCGAAACCGAACCGGAAATTCCTCCCTTTGTTTCGGAAAAAAAACTACCTCCGGAATTGTATGATGCCCGCCTGCCCCTGTCCGAGGAAGAAATCAAAGCCGCAAACCTAGGCGCCTATCGGCTTTCCGCCAGACAGGAAGAGGGTTTGCGAATGGCGTTTGCCGGCGGTTGGATCGTCAATCTGATTTATTTTTTTGCCTACCACATATTGTTCGCCTATTTCAGTCGCGCCCTCGTTCAGGCAAGAAAGAGACGTGGTACTTGAAAAGTTTTTTCTTTTGGGTTGCTTTCGTTCGCAATCCTTTTTCGATAGAAGACTTGCCCTTCATGAATAAACGCTCTCCACAACACTCGAACCGGTTCCTTGCTATCGCATCTTTGGCTTTGACGTTGTCTACTTGGTCGGTCAGCGCTCAGTACCGGTCGAGTTACGAGTATTCGGACCCTCAAAAGGTCGTTCGTACGGAGAAACCCATTACCGATTACTTCGAATCAGTGGATGACAAGAGTTTCTACCAACAGCAACGCATTCACGGGATGAAGGGAGAAATCAACGATTACTCCAAGAGGCTCAACAACCTGCAAAACCGTTTTGATGAGATTTTTTACGGTCTATCGTCAAAAAAGTCTTTCAGCACACCTTTTGATCTGTCCGAGGAACCCCAACGACCCGATCCCAAGAGTTGGCTTGAGGAAAACCAAGAAACGTTGTTTCTCGAGGAGGGCAGTCCGGTTACGCCTTCCACTCGCGTGAATGAACCGGTCGCTGAAAAATCCAACCAATTGGCTTTCCAAGTGGAAGCGCCCGGTCGATTCACCGAAGAGAATGGGAGGACGAAAGCCCTTTTCGATCCAAAGGCGCTGAATGGGCGATCTTCCGGGCGTTATTTGATAATCAGTCCTGCAATCTCCTTCGTGAGCAAGATTCATCGTCCGAACCATGCTCTTCCCAAGACTCGGTACAAAAGGTACGATCCAGGCTTTGCCCTTAATCTTGCCGGAGGATGGGAGAAAAATGGATTCAAGTATGGGCTGGGCGGGTTGTTCAAAACCAACCGGCATCACGAATCTTCATGGGAAAGAAACCTATTCGTTTCTCCCGACAAGCATTATTTTCGAAAGAGTTCGCAAACCTTTGCGGGTTATTTTGACTTGGGCTATGAGGTTGGCTTCACCGAATCTTTGAGCGGTTATCTTGGTGCGGGACTTGGTTATTACCTCTCGCTTGTCGAAGATCCGAGAGAACGAAAGGATCATGGCTTTTTTGCAACCGGAGCGCTTGGATTGTCTTGGCGGGTTTCGGAATTGATTGCCCTGCGCCTGGGTTATCGATACCTGCATGAGGAAGAGGTGCCGGCTCACCTCGTTGATCTGGGCTTGGGCTTCCAATTCTAACGGTGGATGAATCCTGAGCGTGGGGCGGGTGAACGGAACCCGCATCAGCAGACTCTGTTAAGAAAAATACTGGTTTTTCCACTGGGGATGATCTATCGCTTGTGGACTCTTACAATCCGCATGCGCTACTCGGATCAAAAGGATCTGAAGGAAATGCAGAATTGGGATGGACCAGTGGTGATTACTCTTTGGCATAACCGTCTTTTTCTCGCCGGGGAGTGGGTTTTGCGTTTTCGCAAGAAGCGCGGTTGTTACGGGTTGATTAGTGGAAGTCGGGATGGAGCTTGGTTGCAAATCTTTTACGGATGGGTTGGGGTCAGGGCGATTCGCGGTTCGCGCAACCGGCGTGGGACCCAGGCGGTCCGGGAGATGGTCAAGGTGCTTAGGGAGGGGCATGACGTCGGAATTACCCCTGATGGCTCTAGAGGCCCGTGCTACGAAGCAAAATCCGGAGCTTTGGCCGTAGCCAAATTGGCCAAGATTCCGATCCTTCTCTTATCCTTCGAATATTCCTCCTGTATCCGTTTGAAATCTTGGGATCGATTCGTTCTTCCTTATCCTTTTTCCTTGGTAAGAGTGACTACGCGCATTTTATATCACGACCAACTGTTTGCCGAAAGAAACTTGGATGAAGCAACCCAATTCGTGGAATCCGAATTGAATCGGATCACCATCGATTAGAAAATGATTGTCATACCCATTGAAAAAACTCGCAAGGAGAGGACGCGATCTTTTTTCTAATCTGCTTTTTATTTGAGCGCGATCCTCCAGACCGAATCCCTGACCAAGCGATTTTCCAAGACCTTGGCGGTGGATCAATTGAGCTTCTCGCTCGAGAGGGCTAGCATCACTGCCTTACTCGGAGGGAATGGGGCAGGCAAAACCACAACCTTATCGATGTTGTTGGGTCTGCTTGAACCTACCTCGGGTTCCATCCGTTTATTCGGACAAGACTTCATCCGAGACCGCTTTTCGGTTCTTGGTCGGATGAACTTCTCATCCCCTTACGTCGACCTGCCTCAAAGATTAACGGTTCGTGAAAACCTTATGGTGTACGCAAAGATGTACGGGGTTTTCAAACCGCGTGATCGAGTCGCGGAGGTCGCATCTTCTTTTCGTTTGGAAGCCTTGCTTGACCGTCGAATGAGAAAGTTGTCATCCGGTCAAAAGACTCGGGCTTCCCTGGCGAAAGCGATGATCAATAACCCCCAATTCTTACTCCTTGACGAGCCAACCGCCAGTCTGGACCCGGATACGACGGCTTGGATTCGTGATCTTCTTGGGCAGTACCGAAAAGAGAGAGGAACGACCATCCTGTTTGCCAGTCATGATATGCGGGAGGTCGAACTTTTGTGCGATGAGGCTCTCCTAATGAGGCAGGGCAAGTTGGTCGTCAAAGGTTCTCCCAAGTCTCTTGTGGAAAAATTCGAGAGGGATACTCTGGAAGAGGTTTTTCTACAAGTAAACCGAGAGAATGCTCCATGACGGTTCACTCGGATTCCTCTCTCAATCGCATCAGCGCTCTTTTCATTCGGTACTTTTACCTATTAAGGAGCAGTTGGCCTAGAATTATTGAAATCGCCTATTGGCCAACCATGCAAATGGTGGTGTGGGGTTTCGTTTCCAAACATTTCGCCCCGAGCAGCCCCGAGTTGACCGCGGGAGGTTTGCTTATCTCCGTGGTTCTGATTTGGGATACTCTGTTTCGTTCCCACATCAGTTACACTTTGGCATTCTTAGAGGAGATGTGGTCGCGAAACTTGGGAAACCTGTTCGTTGCGCCACTTCGGCCTTGGGAACTTATCCTATCCTTGTCCTCCATCAGTATGATTCGAACTTTAATCGGTATGGTTCCCGCCGCGCTTCTTGCCATTCCCTTTTTTGGGGTTTCGGTGTTTGATATGGGGATGCCTTTGGCCTTCTTCTTTTTCAATCTTGTCCTCACCGGTTGGGCGATTTCCCAATTCGTCACCGCAATCCTCATTCGTTACGGATTGGGAGCGGAGAGCCTTTCCTGGGTTCTTCCTTTCCTGATCGCTCCCTTTTCCTGCATCTACTATCCCTTGTCGACTTTGCCCGAATGGATGCGTCGCATAGCCGAATTTTTGCCCACCACTTACGTTTTCGAAGGCATGCGGGCTTTGTTGCTGGATGGGGTATGGCGTAAGGATTTGCTCCTGCAAGCCTTTGGCTTGAACCTTGTTTACCTAACGATCGGGGTGGTGACTTTCTTGTTTTCCTTTCGGATTGCCCGGAAACATGGATTGCTTTTGCAATCCGGCGAGTAGCAAAATCATTTCCCGGTTTGCCAACTGCAAGGAATTTTGCAAGATACACACCTCACCTTCAATCGAATTTCCAATGGCAAGAATCAATCAAAATTATGACAAATTGGCGGCGGGTTACCTCTTTCCCGAGATCGCTCGACGCACCAACGCCTTCCTCGAATCTAATCCGGGAACCGAGGTTTTGCGATTAGGCATCGGTGACACCACCGAACCAATCGTCTCCTCCGTTCTGAACGGTCTGCATCAAGGTGTGGACGAATTGGGTGGGGTCGAGACTTATTCGGGGTATGGCCCATCGGAGGGAATTACACCTCTTCGACAAGCCCTTGCCGACTTATATGCCGAGCGTGGACTGAGCCTGGATCCTTCCGAGTTTTTCGTAAGTGACGGGGCAAAATCCGATTCGGCTAACATTCAGGGAATTTTCTCCAATGACTGTGTTGTTGCGGTTCAGGATCCGGCCTATCCCGTCTACGTGGATAGCAACGTAATCGCCGGACGTACGGGAAGCGCATCTGATTCGGGTTACGATGGGCTGGTTTACATGCCATGCACCGAAGAAAACGGTTTCTTTCCCGAGTTGCCCACCGAAAAGGTTGATTTGATTTACTTATGCAGTCCAAACAATCCGACTGGGGCGGTCGCCACCAAGGAACAATTGAAAAGCTTTGTCGATTATGCCAATGAACGACGAGCGGTCATCTTTTACGATTCCGCCTATGCGGCCTTCATTACGGATCCCGAACTGCCTCGCTCGATTTATGAGATCGAAGGAGCGGACACCTGCGCCATCGAATTCAACAGTTTCTCCAAGACCGCCGGTTTTACCGGAGTGCGCTTGGCTTGGACGATCGTACCCAAAGCTTGCCTAACCGAGGATAGCGAAGCTGGGAAACTTCATGCTCTCTGGACTCGTCGTCAAAACACCTTCTTCAATGGGGCTTCGAACGTCGTGCAGGCGGGTGGCGTTGCCGCTCTAAGTCCCGAAGGACGGAGGCAAACCGATCAACAAGTCTCCTTTTATCTGGAAAACGCCAAAATTATCAATGACGGTCTGGGTGCCCTAGGTATAACCACTTACGGTGGGGGGAATGCTCCATACGTGTGGCTAAAGACTCCCGGAGGCATGAGCTCTTGGGAATTTTTCGACAAACTTTTGGGCGAGTGTCACGTGGTCGGAACACCCGGATCAGGATTCGGTCCTGCCGGCGAAGGGTTTTTCCGGTTGAGCGCATTCGGACATCGAGAAAACGTCGAGAAAGCGGTTTCTTCGATTACGGAAAACTTGGCTATCTGAAAATCCGAAGATTTTTTGATCGGTCTTAAAGGTAGCTCTGCCTGGTTGGCTTGATGACCAATTCGGGAACGTGAGCTCTGTTTGGAAGTTGGGTAAGGTTGACCACTACGGATGCCACGTCCTCAGGTTGCAGAATCGAAGCGCGGTGTTCAGGGCTCGGTGGACGGGTCCGCTGGTCAAGGATTTCAGTATTTACCTCTCCCGGATAGACGTTGGTGATGCGAATCCCATTCTCTCTTTCCTCTTCACCAACTCCAATTCCAAGAGCGGAAAGACCGAATTTGGACGCGTTGTATCCTATGCCCGCCAAGGGGGCTGAACGTTTCCCAGCGACCGAGTTTATGAGCACAACCAGACCCTCGCCTCTCGGTCTCATACGCTCCAAGGCCAAACGCAGGCAGTTGTACCCTCCGGTAAGGTTGATTTTCAAAAGTCGATCCCAGTCCTCTTCCTGCAATTCGAGCATGGTTCGTTTCGCGACGTTGATCCCAGCGGCATGGATCAGAACGTCTAGACTTCCGATTTCCCGATCGAACCATTGGAAGAGGTGGTCAAGGGATGACCGGTCTGTGACGTCGGCGGATTTGAATAAGATGGGGGGCGAACCTTTGGCCCCTTGGGCAACCTCGCTGAGTTTGTCCTCGCGACGGCCTGCAATGGCGACCGAAGCCCCAAGGGCGTTCATTGCTTGAGCGATGGCTTTTCCCATCCCGGAGCCACCGCCTACCACCAGGACTTTTCGCTGATTCAGATTTTGCGGATCTTTCATAATTGAGAATAGGTTTTTACCATCGATCGTAAGTCAGATCAGATGCCTGAGATGATAGGGGCGCCAAAACCAACCAGGCTTGCAAAAGTTATAAAATGGACAAATTTGAAAGTCATCACCTTTAAGAACTTCATATGGCTCAAGATAGCAAACACATATGGCAGGTCATTGGAAAAAGGATTCCGGTGGGCTCTTCAGTCCTTCCTTTTCGTTATGACCGCTCCGATGGAAACGGACTAAATAAACCGATCGATCTTTGATTGACCTTGGGCTTTCTTCTTTTCTACGATTGTAGGCAAGTGATCTATCCCTTCTTTCATTTTCTCGCCTTCCCAACAATTCTTGGGCAATTAGACGGATAAGCCAATCATGTTGATCTTAGCCGATGCAAGCCCCCCAACCGGTTCTTTTATCAGAGCTGTTATCGGGGTGGTTGGACTTCTTGCCTTGGCTTATTTTTTCAGCGAGGATCGCAAGAAGGTGAATTGGCGAGTGGTTGGCGGAGGCTTGGCTCTCCAATGCGCGATTGCCCTGGGAGTGCTAAGGCTCTCATGGATAGAGGCCTTTTTCGGATGGATTGCCGGTCTATTCGCAACCGCCTTGGATATTTCGGTACAGGCAGCCGGTTTCGTTTTCGGCCCCCTTTCGGATATCGTCACGATGAATGCCGCTTTTGAAGGCAGAGGCTTTGTTTTTGCGTTCATGGCTTTGCCCAGCATTCTATTCTTTTCCGCTCTTTCTTCGCTTTTGTATTATTTTGGCATCCTTCAACTCGTGGTTCGGGGAATGGCATGGGTCATGAGTAGGGTCATGCGTCTGTCGGGTGCAGAGAGTTTGGCTGCCGCAGCGAATGTTTTCGTCGGTCAAACCGAGGCTCCTCTTCTGGTAAAGCCTTACGTTCCGAAGCTGACCCGATCCGAACTTCTTGCTCTGATGGTGGGAGGTATGGCTACCATTGCCGGTTCCGTTTTCGCCATTTACATGGGTATGCTGGGCGGTTCGGACGAACAATCAAAATTGGAATTTGGAAAATTTCTCCTTTGCGCTTCCGCAATGAATGCGCCGGCCGCTTTGCTTATGGCTAAAGTTTTGGTTCCGGAGAGAGAAGAGGTTAGCCAAGATCTTACCGTTTCAAGGGAAAGTATTGGCCGGAACCCAATCGATGCCCTAGCGAACGGAACCACTCAGGGTTTGCAGTTGGCTCTGAACGTCGCCGCCATGCTGATCGCTTTCTATGCGGTGATCATGCTGGTGAACGAAATGCTCGCTTTTGTCGGAGGAATTGCACTTTTCGGAGATGCGAACTTAAACCAATGGATTCAAGAATCAAGCGGCGAGCGTTTCGATGCGCTCAGCCTACAGGCTTTATTTGGTTTTCTTTTTGCTCCGATTGCCTGGTTGATCGGAGTGAGTTCCCATGAAATTCTTCAAGTGGGACAATTGATTGGAACCAAGATTTTCGCCACTGAATTTTTCGCCTATGCGGAACTTGCGGGAATGAAGGAAGAAGGCTTGTCGTCTCACTCCGTATTTCTGTCCACTTTCGCCCTTTGTGGATTTGCCAATTTCATGTCCATTGGCATTCAGATCGGTGGAATCGGAGCCTTGGCTCCGGATCGGAGAGGGGACTTGGCCAGTTTGGGGGTAAAAGCCCTGTTTGGTGGGACCATGGCGAGTTTGCTCTCTGCCACGATCGCAGGATCACTCTTCTGAGCCTTACCCGCATTTGACCTTTCGTGTCTGTTCGACATAATAAATAATCATCCATGTCCATCGAATCAAATATAGAGATTCCTACCGAAGTTCCGGTTATGACTCTTCGTGACGTCGTTCTCTTCCCCAAGGCGATGATGCCCTTGAAAATATTTGAGCCTCGTTACCGCGAAATGCTTGAGAATTCTTTGCAAGGAAACCGTATGTTTGCGATAGTCGCTGAGCGGGAAAACGTTGGCCCGGATGAAACCTGCGAAGAACCTCCCTTTGAAGTGGGTACGGTCGGCTTGGTCCGTGTATCCAAAAAACATGAGGATGGAACTTCCTTCGTTCTTCTGCAAGGATTGGAACGCGTCAAGATCAATGCCATTGTACGCGAAGAGCCCTACCGTTTGATTCAAGTGAAACCTTGGCCTACGCGTATTGATGATAAAGCGGAGGGAGTGCGAGATGAACTTTCCACCGAGTTGCAGAGAAATTATGATCTCGGAGGCGGAGTCACGGAACAGATGTTGGAATTTCTGAACCCCCTCGAAGACGACGTTTCCTTTGTGGATCTCACGATCTTTTCGATTTGCGAAGATACCTTTCGCAAACAGGCGATGCTTGAAGTGCAAAGCCTGGCAAAGCGTGGGAGGATGATCATTGAAGATCTTATTCTCGAAAATAAGCGTTTGTCGCTTTTACGAGAAGCATTGGGCAATTCGGATAACGAGCAATCGGACCGCAATTGATTCCACTTTAGAAGTTATGAGCAAACTCACGGACGAAGAGAAGCAAAGGCGGGTGGATCATTTTCGACGCGTAATTAAATACCGCTCCTGGTTTGGTTGGGTATTTACGGTGGTGGGTGGAACTCTTTTCGGAGTGGGTCTGCAAAATTCCCAAAACCCATTGATTATGATCAATGGAGTGTTGTTTTTCGGTTATGGTCTTTTCATGGTAAGACAGACCAAAAGGGCTCGAAAGAGCTTGGATCGTGGAGAATGCTGAGAAATTCAGTCTTCCCAAGCCTTTGGGTGCAACATGGCAGGGTCGGGCGGATCGTTTTCCGCGAAGTATATGCCCATCCTTAAGTAAGCGATGCGATAATTCGGAGTCTCAGGTCTCAAGCCGCGAATTTCTTCGAACAGACTTTCCGCAGATCGTCCCTCCAACTCATAGAGTTCTTGAATCCCAATATCAATCAAGTCGCGGGCCACGAGAACTTCCATTCTGGGAATCCTCATCATCGGAGAAGATAGAGCCACACGATCGACTTTTTTTTTCTTTTTTG
>NZLE01000095.1 GCA_002692605.1 Opitutia bacterium | reverse complement strand
AGTACCGGGAGTAGTCGTGTTCTTAAACAAGGACGGATCCTACCAAAAGCATCAGAATATTAACTTCAATGACGGGGCCTGCTACCTGAGCCTAGACAAGGGAAATAGGCACATTCTGGGAGTGAGCTATGGGAATGGACGGCTCAATGTCTATCCCCTCGACGATCAGGGCATCCCCGGGAAAGCGGTAACCACAATAGATGAAGGAAAACGTGAAGCTCACTGCGTGCTTCTCCCACCGGATGGAAAGAATGTCTACATACCCTATGTGAAAGGGAACCTTGCCATCCTGCAGTATGCTTACGATGGCAACACCGGTAAGGTAACTCCCCTTGAACCCAAGGATGCCAAGCCTCCCCTCGGCTCGGGCCCCCGGCACATGGCTTACCACCCCACCCTTCCCATGGTCTACTTCAGCAACGAGCAGGGTATTGGGCTCTCCACTTACCGTCGCGAAGCCAACGGACAGCTTAAAGTTGAGCAGGACATAAGTATTTTACCACCCGGCATGTCAAAGATTGGATTGAGTGCCTCCGATCTTCTTATCACGCCCGACGGCAAATTCCTCTACGCCGGTCTACGCGGACACCGTCAGGATTTTAGCCGCATCTCCCGTTATCGGGTTTTGGAAGACGGCAAGGCCGAGTTTCTTGGCCTCACCGAAGCCGACCAAGTCCCCTGGGGGCTGACCCTTTCCCCCGACGGAAAATTTCTCCTCGTCTCCGCCACCACCGGAGCCAGTCTCGCCGCTTACCGAATTTCAAAGGACGGGAACCTCAAGAGAGTCGCCACGCTGGCATGGGATGCAAGAATGTCCGATCTAGTCACTCGCTAGCATTTTATCCTTTCGTGGATAAGCTTCCTATAATTTTCGCTGCCGCCGCGCTTTCATTGGGGCGCGAGTCGCTCGATGCGGATCAAACGAAGCAACCTGCAATTCAAGAAAACGAAATCAAACGAACCCTTCCCTTCCCCCACAACCGCTTGCGTGACTTCTATCGCAAACAGGCTCAAAGCTTTGTTGCGCAGGAAGACAGGAATTATTCGAGAATACTCGCTCCCTTCCCCGGACTGGACGGTGGTGCTTGGGGACATTGGGGACAAAACCCGGAATCGGACAACGTGGACGACCGGTTGAATGAAATCGACTTTGGCGGTGTCCTGATGCAGGCGACCAATCATTCGGAGGGTTGGGCCAATAAGGGAATATCCGTTCAAGCGGGTAATTATACTGCGGTCTTCGACCCTGAAAAACTTTGTCTTGTGGATGCCTGGGAAGGCGGATTGCCCGAATGGAGTTCCCGCCGATATGGCATAACTTCAGGAGTTAAAGTGAAAGGAAAGAAAGTAGAAAGCTTCTCTGCGGGAAAATGGACACTCCCGGAAGGGATTGGCTCCAAATACCGCGGCTTTTACAGAACCGAGGGCAGGGTCGTTTTCACTTATCGAATTGGAAAGACGGAGATCTACGAATGGATCGAAGGGGAACCCAGTCTGACCTATCATCGACTGATTCAAGGAAAACTTCCCGAAGGAGTTGCCTTCACCGGAAACGACCTTATCCGCACGTCATCGATGGAGACGAACGAACTCCTTACACCCGGTCCGCCCCGATGGCAGAACCAATCTGTGATCACGAAAGGCAAACTGGGAAAAAACCTGCCCAATTCTCCTTATGTGATTGATACCCTCACCGTTCCGTATCGGGATCTCAATCCATTCAAGACACCCATGAGAATCGGGGGAGTGGGAAACCTCTCAGACGGACGCATTGCGGTGTGCACCCTGATGGGAGACGTCTGGGTTGTGGATGGAGTCGATGAAAAGCTCGAGCGGTTGGTTTGGAAAAGATTCGCATCCGGTCTGAACCAACCGCTCGGACTGGTCGTGATCGATGATCGAATCCATGTGATTGGGAGAGATCAACTGACGCGATTGCACGATACCAACCTGGATGGTGAGGCTGATTTCTACGAGTGCCTGACCAACGAATTCCCCACCGCCCGGGGCAACAGTTTCGCCCTCACGCTTCATCAGGATGACAAGGGTCGCTTTTACTGGTTTACCCGTTCCTCCCAGTTTGGGATGACCCGCTACACACCCGGATCCAAACCGGAAGCGATCGCCACCGGTCTGCGTGGATGCAATGGCACCGGAGTGTCACCCGATGGATCCATTGTCTTCGCCATGCCCCAGGAAGGCTCCTGGCAACCTGCCTCGGGAATCTTCGAAGTGGGCGATGGAAGCTACCATGGCTTTTTCGGACCCAAGCCTGAGTTTGGAAAACATGGCTACCGCATGCCCCTGTGTTTCCTTCCACGGGGAATCGACAATTCCTCGGGCGACGTCATCTTTGCCCCCAACGATGAGAGGTTTGGGCCCTTGGCTGGAAAAATGATCGGTACCTCCTTCGGATACTGCCAGCACTATCTGGTTCTTCGCGAGGAAATCGAAGGGCAAGGAGCGCAAGGAGGGGTGGTTCCCCTACCCGGAGAATTTCTTTCCGGCGCTCATCGTGGATCTTTCAACTCCCATGACGGGCACCTCTACGTTGTGGGCACGGACGGTTGGCAAAGCTATGCCCGGGAAAATGGAAGCCTCGAACGGATTCGGTGGACAGGGGGCAAGATGGCTCTTCCCGAGTCGGTTGAAACCCGAAAGAACGGATTGATCCTTCGATTCAACGAATCCATCGACCCCAGTTCCTTGAAATCGAAGAAGGCGTTCGCCGCCCAATGGAACTACTTGCACAGCGAAGCCTACGGTTCCCCGGAATATTCCGTCCGGAATCCCGGACTCACCGGACATGATCCGGTCAAGATTCGTTCTCTCCATGCCCTGAAGGACGGAAAGTCCGTCTTCGTGGAAATTCCCCAACTGCACCCGGTGATGCAATTTCATCTGCATTTGGACCTGAAGGCCCAGGACGGACGTGCCTTCGCTACCGATCTGTATTATTCCATTTTTCACCAAGGCAAGGAATTTACCGATTTTCCGGGCTATCGAAAAATCGCCAAGAGAAACTGGAATGACTTCCCTCGCGCCGATGAAAGTCCGGTGGACCCGAGGTTACTTGCCCAAGAAGCCCAATCCAAGATCGTCGGGGACGAGCAGGTCCTGGCGGCAATCGAACGGCTTGAACTGGAGGCCATCGCAGGCTTGCAGTATGCCCAAAGGGAATTACGGGTAAAGGCAGGAGCGAAGGTCGCCATGACCTTTCGAAACTTGGACCCCAGCATGCCCCACAACGTGGTTGTCGTTGAACCCGATCGTTTATCCTCCATAGGAGAGGAATCCATGAAACTGGCCGCATCTCCCCATGGAGCCGCCAAACACTACGTTCCGGAAGACAAGGGTGTGATTGCCCTGTCCCCGGTTCTTCAAAGTGGAAATTCCTATGTGATTTATTTCCGGTCCCCGCGAAAACCCGGAAGCTACCCCTACCTATGCACCTTCCCGGGCCACTGGCAGGTGATGCAGGGTACACTGATCGTCGAATGAAGCTTTGATTCTTGGAATCAGGATGGAATCAAGATAATTACAGTAGATGTTTCAATGTATCGATGCTGCCAAGATCAGAGGCAAATTGATCGAGAATGAATTCGTTTTCGTTACCCTGATCACTTCGAAATCCGAATACGAAGAACATCTTAGAAGTCTCTTTGAAAATGGATTCAACGAGAAAAACTGTTCGTTTGTCTTTTTTGATAATCGAAAGGAGAACGCAAACGACCCCTTTGAATCATTCAATCGGGTTCTCAATTTCATACATGCCCAATATGTTGTTTTCGTTCACCAGGATACCCGATTTATCTTTGATGGATTCAAGGACTTAAAATGCAAACTCGAGGAACTATCTGATCTTGATCCAAACTGGGCAGTTGCCGGAAATGCAGGCGGAAATTACGACCTTCAAAAAAAATTCATCCGTATAACGGATCCGGCAAATAAAAATCTAAAAACAGCTTCGCTTCCACACCGCGTACATTCCTTAGACGAAAACTTATTGATTCTCAGAAAATCAAGTCTTGTCGCTTTTTCCAATGATCTTCACGGATTTCATTTTTATGGAACGGATTTGTGCCAACAAGCCGAATCCAGAGGTTACTCCTGTTATGTAATCGACTTCCATCTCGAACACTTGAGTTCTGGCAATAAAGGCAAATTGTTTGATCAGGCGAGAACTCGTTTTATCGAAAAGTATCAATCCAAACTCCAAACGAGATTTATTCGAATGACCACCGGTCGAATTTGCTTGAGCGGATCTTTACTCTTATCGAAGCTTTTCAATAATAAACATACTTTGTTTATACTGAGAAAAACAAAACTTAATCATTTTTTCTCTAAAAAATGAAGCTCTCGAACAAAATCTTTATCGTAACCGGAAGCGGAACCGGCATCGGGAAGGCCATTGCCAAGTTGTGCGTGAAAGAGGGCGCTCAGGTGGTAATCAACGACAAGAACGCGGCTCTTGCCAACCTTACGGTGGAGGAATTGGGTTCGGAAAATGCAGTTCCCCATATTAGGGATTTGACTGAAGACGGTTGTCCGGAGGAGTTGGTCGCGTTGGCCAAGGAGCGGTTCGGAAAGCTCGACGGCTTGGTCAATAACGCCGCCTTCGTGACTTGGTCGAACCTCGACTCCACCGATCGTGATTACTTTAGAAAAGTGCTCGAAGTCAACACCATCGCGCCTCTTGCCCTAATCCAAGCGGCTCTTCCAGAGTTGAAGGAAAATGGGGGCAGCGTGGTAAATATTGGCAGTGTGAATGCCCATTGCGGGGAACCCACCCTGCTCGCTTACTCCGCTTCCAAAGGGGCGCTGACCACGCTCACCCGTAACCTTGGGGACACTCTGATGCAGGAATACGGGGTGAGAGTCAATCAGGTCAACCCGGGCTGGGTCCTTACCGAAAATGAAGCTGCCCGAAAAAGAGAACAGGGATTGAAAGAGGATTGGTACAGGGATATCCCAAAGAAATTTGCCCCTTCAGGAAGAATTTTTCATCCTGAAGAGATTGCCGGCACAGTGGTTCACTTGCTGAGCTCGGATTGCGGACCAGTAAGTGGTCAGGTCATCGACCTCGAGCAATATCCTATGATCGGTCGCAATCCTCCGAAGGACCAAAGCACCCTTCCGAAGGAATAAATGCCCCCCGCCCGACGGGCGATCGAGAGAAAGCATCCATCCTCCTCAACGTAAGGAGATGATCGAACCGGGTTCCAAGGTACCCATGGGCATATCCGCCAACACCTTGAAGGTACGCATGGTATCGACCTCCTCGATTGTGTTTTGGCTCTCGTCGTATTTCCCGGTCTCGGGATCAAGAACTCCCATGGAGTCCAAACCGAGATGCTTCACCATAAAGGGATACATGGCCTGTCGCTTGACGTACTCGTAACCGTGTTTCTCATTTGGAAAATGACTGTTCTCAACCTGTTCGACGGCATCGAAATACTCGTACACCGACTGGGCGTAGGGATATTCGACGTGGGGCGTGTTTTTCGTCCAATCCCCACCCACTGAGATCAATTTCATAGGACGGGGAGCAACCAATGCTGCGATTTCCGCATTGTTGGTTTCCAACTCGGAAGTCTTATGGATCGGCATGCCACTCTCGCAAGTACAGCCACCAAAGAAATGAGCGGATACCATCACGACAGGCACACTCACTGCGACCCGATCATCCAAAGCCGCTAGTAAAAAAGTTTGGGTTCCACCGCCCGAACAACCAGTCACTCCGATCTTCTTCTCATTCACATCGGGCAGAGATTCCAAAAAATCCAACGCTCGAATGCTGCTCCAAGTCTGCAACGTTAGAACTTGCGGGTGTTTGTGACTCCATCCGAGATGACCGGAATCTCCAAACCCTACCATATCATAGGAAAAAACCACCGCTCCCATCCTGGCCAAGGTAGCGCAACGGTTCTGCTGATCCGAACGCAACCTACCTCCTGCCGGTCCTCGGGCATGACCATGAGGACAAAGAATGCCTGGTCTACTGCCCTTGTGACCCATTGGACGATAGAGATTACCGTAGACGAAGAAACCCGGACGAGCCTCGAAGACCGCATTTTCAACCGAATACCCCGTGTAGGAACGCTTGCGTGAAAGGATGGAGTTCAGAGGAGTGCGTTCAGGCAGGGGATCCAACTTGGAACCGACTAGGATTTGCCTGCGGATGGCAGAAGCCCGCATTTTCCATTCTCTGAGATTCGAATGAGTGGCGGACATCCTCTTAAGTTGAGCAAGCGCTTCCGCCTCGGTGTGGTAGTTACCCTGACAAAGAATTGGCTTTTCCGCCCATGCCGACAAGAGTAAGGTAAAAAATGGTATGAGCATCAAAGCTTTCACTCCCTTCAGGTTGGCAGATTTCATTAGGGTGCGCAACCCTTGGCCTAGAGACTAAATCAACTCGTAAACTTTCATCCCAACCCATAGGTCAAAGTATATCCGAAGACATTCCCATTCTTGTCATCAAACAACCGAAGCGTTACCCTAAAACTTGTCGTGCCTATCCATTCAATCCTAGGTTTCCTTATATCGTATCTTGCAATCCTTTCTTTGGGTAGCTTGAGCACTCGCGGTTCCGAGCGAATCCCAGTGCTCATCGTGGATGGACAAAACAACCATGATTGGATCAGTACGACCGACTCCCTGCATGCCACCCTTCAGGCAACCGGTCGGTTTGACCTGGAAGTGGAAACCGCCCCTCAGAACCAATCCATCAAGGGTATCCGGGCGCCCAAGGCGGATGCGCCCCAGTACCTGAAGGATTTCCATCAGGACTTTCGCTCGGTTCAAAAAACGGCTGATGAAAAAAACAAACGAGCGAATGACGAAGCATGGAAAAATTGGAATCCCTTCAAGGGTCCGCATCAGGCGGTCGTTCTCAACTACAATGGGAGGGAATGGGCTCAGGAGACCAAAGAGTCTGCAGTTCAGTTCGTTCATGAGGGTGGAGGGTTGGTGCTCGTCCATGCCGCCAACAATGCTTTTCGGAACTGGGACGCTTACAACGAAATGATCGGACTGGGGTGGAGGCCCGCGAATTTTGGGGACTGTATCAAATGGGAAGTTCTCAAGAACAAGCCCTACGTCGCCTGCGTCGATTGTTCTTCCGGTCATGGTTCCAGACATCCCTTCCAGGTGGTTGTTCGTAAGCTCGACCATCCTATCATGAAGGACGTACCCTCCACCTGGATGCACGGAAAAGATGAGCTTTATCACAATATGCGTGGCCCCGCCAAAAACCTGTCCATTCTTTCCTCCGCTTACTCAAATCCAAAACAGGGAGGAACCGGGGAGCACGAGCCCATCACTTATTAGGTCAAGTACGGCAAGGGACGGGTCATAATCACGACCATGGGGCATTTCTGGCCGAACCAGACTGATTGGGATGGACTTCACTGTGTCGGCTTCCAAACGATTTTAGCCCGATCCGTTGAGTATGCCGCCACCGCCCAAGTGACCCTTCCGGTTCCTCCTGAATTCCCAGGGCTTGCCGAAGTCTCTTTTAGGCAACCTCATGCCGTAACTTGGAATCAGAAAAGTCCCAAAACCGCAGACCAATCACCCGCCCATACAAAAAAGGAAACAAATCCCTATTCCATTCTCACCCCCGAAGAGGAATTGGAAACCTTCGAACTTGCCCCCGGTTATGTCGCGGAACTGGTTGCCGCCGAACCGCTCGTGCAAGAACCGGTCCTGACTGTCTGGGATGGGAATGGGGCGATGTACGTCGCTGAGATGCGCAGTTACATGCAGGATGAAAACGGAACCGGAACGAAAACGCTCCGCAATGGGAGAATCAAGAGGCTCGTCGACCTTGATGGCGACGGTCGCATGGACCAATCGACCATCTTCGTAGATAAGCTCAACCTCCCCCGCATGATCCTACCACTCGACGATTGGATCGCCATTCGAGAAACCGACACCATGGACGTGGTTGCCTATCGGGATACGGATGGAGACGGTGTCGCGGACGAGAACAAGAAGCTTTACGATAAGGGGCCCTACAGTCGAAACGGACCGAAGACGTCAGTCGAGCATCAGGATTCGGGGATGATCTGGAATGTGGATAATCACATTTACGTCACCTATAACATGGAACGATACCAGTTCATCGACGGCAATTGGCAAGCCGAAGGGCAACCGGGACACTGGACTCAATGGGGTCTCACCCATGATGATCAAGGTAAGCTTTTCTGGATCGATAACACCCGCCCCCTCAAAGCTGCGCAGTTTCACCCGAAGTACTGGAAAACGGTTCACCGGTTGGGCAAGAACCTGCCTGCAGGAGACCCCGTTTCCTTAGGTAATTCCTACGAACCCACTTTCACCAAAGCCACGAGTATCTGCCTAACGGGAGACCGGGGCGGGCAAGTGGATGCCGTTCGCGGATTCACCTCTTCATGCGGACAATCCATTTATCGGGGGAACAAATTCCCCTATGATTCCCGGGGAGCCTATTTTTTCTGCGACCCCACCCTTCACGTGGTTCGTCGGGCCTACGTGGACTATCCGAATGGCAAACTCATGCTTCGCAAAGCCGAACCCGAGGGGAAGGAGTTCCTTCGCTCCTCCGACTTCAATTCCCGGTTCATCAACACCGCAGTCGGCCCGGACGGATGCCTCTACGTCACCGACATGTATCGGGGGATTATTCAGGATGCCCCATGGTTCAATGAAGGAAACCGGGAGTTCGCCAGGCGGACCGGGGTTAACAAACATATTCAAATGGGTCGGATTTGGCGGATCCGGCACAAGGATCACCTCCCTTATTCAGAGAAGCCTCAGATGCTTTCGGAAAGCACCGAGGAATTGGTGAGACACCTGCAAAACCCAATTGGCTGGTGGAGAGACACCGCTCAAAAATTGATCCTTCTTCGCAAGGATCGTGAAAAGGCCATCCCTCTGCTGATGGGGCTTTTCCGTTTCACCCAATCTCCCCTACCCCGCATGCATGCTCTCTGGACTTTGGATGGGATGAAAGCCTTGACTCCTGAAATCAAAAGGGAAGCCTTGGCTGACCGTTCGCCGGTTCTTCGAAAAGCGATGGTGCAAATCATCGAGCCGGCTCTGCCTGTGGAACTTGAACTCCTCACTCCTCTGGAAAAGGAACGCGATCCCAGAGTGGCCGAGCAACTTGTCTTCACTCTCGGCACCACCGATGAGCAGGAGGCCGAGGAAATGATTCAAACACTCGCATCAAATCATCTTTCCGACCAAGGAGTGATGCTGGCCACCACAATCTCCCTGTGGGGGAAAAAGCACCTGCCGTTCATTGAGAAAGTGAAATCCAAAAAGATTTTCGAGAAAGTTTCGAAAGACCAGCGTGGAGGAGTCAACCTCGCTTGGGATCGCATCCTCTCAAGCTGGGACCGAGGCATGACCTTTGCCAGGGGTTTCGACTCCAATCACCGAAAACTAATCCAAAATGGAGAAAAGCTTTATTTCGAGCATTGCACCTCCTGCCACGGAGCCGACGGTCAGGGCGTGCAAATCCCTGGAACCGAACTGTACCTCGCACCTTCCCTCGTTGAGTCTAAAAGGGTGCATGGGACCCCGGAACAGTTGATCCCACTCTTCTTTCACGGCCTCATGGGACCCATCGAGGGTAAAACCTATTCGGCTGGGTACATGGCTCCCGCCAAAAGCTTCGGGATCGAGCGGGAGGACCGCTTGGCGGAACTACTCAGCTATATCCGCTATGCATGGGGCAAGGAGGGAGATTGCATTGAAAAGGACTTGGTCTCAAAAGTGCGCAAAAAGCATGAGAAACGAAGCGCCCCTTGGACCGACCAGGAGCTCAAGGGCCTCGAGTAAAACCCCTATCTCTTGAGATAGTGGATTTGACTGACTTTCCAGTCACCCTCCACCTTGATCAACTCCACCTCCGAATGCGCTTCCTCCCGGACAACGTTTCCCCCCTTCCCGATCCAGCTTGCAAAAAACCAAACTCCCACCGAAGCCCTCTCATCTTCGATGGAAAGAATTTCCAGTTGCTCGTGACGAAGTCCCATTCTTCTCGAGGCAATGCGCAGTCGCCCATACAGTTGAGCCAGTTCCTGGTTCGAGCGATCACCGGCAATACGGGCCTTGCTCCGGATTGAGATCGTGACCTCGGGGGCAAACAGTTCCTTGAAATCCTTCACCACCATGGCATCAGCCAGAGCCGAGGCATCCTCAGTTTTCGAAGCAACTTCACTGAGTTCTTCGAACAAGGTAAGAATCCGTTCCTCATCACTTGGCCAAAAAAGCCATGCCAAAGAGAAAACCGTGGCCACAAAGCCTAAACTCCCCAAAACGATTCTCTTGCTCATCTCATTCATTTATTTCAAAAATTTGAATTCACCCAAACTTATTCGAATGAAAACCCCGACCATTCTTCTCTGCAAGAGCCTCTTACTTTCTGTTCTTAACGGAAATACCAAACTTCCCCAGCCGTCCATACAAGAAACCGATGATTCCATAATCATCTTCACTGAGGAAGGAAAACCCATCCTCGAATACCTGAAAAAGCCCTCGAAGGAAGCTGAGAAACATCCTCCGCACTACACCCGCAGTGGTTATATCCATCCACTGTATTCTCCTTCAGGCAAAATTCTCACGGGCGATTATGCAGCGGATCATCCTCATCAGCACGGAATCTTCTTTGCATGGACCAAATCGAGTTTCCGGGGCAAGCCAACTGAATTCTGGAACCAGAGGAAAGAACTGGGCGACATTCGTTACCTACGCTCCAAATGGAATTTGGAAGAATCAGGCGCCCTCATTCTAGAATGCGAGCAAAGTTTCACCTCAGGGAAAGAATCAGATGAACCGATCATCATCGAGAACTGGCGCATTGAAATTCCCGCCAAACAGAAAGACTATTATCTGGTCGATCTCATTTCCACTCAGACATGCGCCACCAACGATCCTCTCGTAATTCAAAAATATCATTACGGAGGTATGGCTATCAGGGGAAATGGTCAATGGGGCAAAAAAGGCAAGGATGGAACGCCCCTTGGAAATATGATTACGTCGGAAGGGAATAATCGTGAGAATGGAAATCATTCCCGTCCGCGTTGGGTATCCATGCATGGACCGGTGGATGGCCGGCAATGCGGTGTAGTGGTGATGAATCATCCCGACAATTTCAGATTCCCCCAATGGGTCAGGCTACACCCGAAGATGCCCTATTTCGTCTTTGCTCCGATGGTCGAAGAACCTTTCATGATTAAACCGGGGAAACCCTACGTTTCGAAATTCCGCTACCTCACATACGACGGAACCCCCGATCACGAGGAGATCGAGGGTTCCTGGAAAGAATGGATTAAGAACTAAGTTCTTTTATCCTTAGAAATCGAACTTCAGACCGATTTCCACGCTTCGTCCGGGAAGTGGAGCAAATTGTTTCAGTACGGAAGCATGATTGTAGGCAAGCTCGTCCGTAAGGTTCGTTCCCCTAACGAATAACTCACCTGCGGAATCTCCAAAGTTCACATCGTAGGAGGCGAAGGCATTGAGGAGAGAATAAGCGTCAGTAGGATCTTCGCTATGTCCGGCATGAGCGGAAACTTTATCCTGTTTCAAGGACCTGGTTAACTTCATTCCAAAATCCAATTTCTCCTTTTGAACCTCAAAGGCAAAGCCGAGCCTTGCAGCTGGTATTCTGGACAAGTGACCACCTTCGGTTTTATTCTTTCCACGTATAACATCCCCATAGGCCGATAAGAAAAGGTCCCAACCGGGATTCTCCAAGGCTAACCAATCGATCTCAAATTCAATTCCTTGAAATTCAGCATCGATTCCTTCGTATTCCTTGACGGGAAGACCTTCGGTCCCGGCAGGAAAACCAGCCTCCCGTTCACCCGCATCACCAGTATCTGGAAGTAGGTCAGCACCAAGGAGTTCAGGATATACCGTATCATTCTTTAAATTACCTTCTGAATCTCGCACTTCCCCCTTTTCTTCCAAAAAGATGTAATCATTGAATTTCGTGTGAAATGCAGAAAATTGACCCGTAACCTTGCCTACGGTTTTTCTCACAATGATTTCTACCCCAACAGCAGATTCGGTATCCAAGTTTGGATTTCCAATTTCATAGCTTTCCGTGGAATGGTGTGCACCATCTGAGTACAATTCGGCCGTATCAGGCAAACGCTCAGAATAGCTTAAATTGCCGCTGATACTCCAAAGTTCGTTCAAATCCTTAGAGACACCACCGCTTGCGCTGAATGTGGAATCATCAAGATCAGAAGTTCCTTCGTAATCTCGCTCAATGCTTTCCCATCGAATTCCAGCATTTAATTTGGTCTCATCGCTTAAGTCGTATTCCTCCATTAAGAAAAGTGCGAACTTTTTGGATTCCTCGCCTTCAATCTTCGGGTTACTGGGCGTTTCTAGAGCTGTCGCCGCCGCAGTGGCATCAGACCAAGTTTTAGTTAGCCCTCCGAGGATAGTTTCATCCCCGACAATCTTGAGTTCATCAAAAAGCCCATGAAACCCAAAGATTCCACGCAGGTCACCAATTTTGTGTTGAAAGGCTAACCGGCCCTCATACCCTTCCCTTAAATAAGTCTGATGCGTGTCCCAGTTGCCACCCTCCCAACCACTTTCGCTGTGTTGGTAATCTCCGTAGCCGATATTCAAATCCATTCCGGTAAGCCATTCGGAGTCAGAAATTTCAATTTCCGTACGAAATTCAAACCGGTCGCTTTCCATTTCAATTAAAGTATCACTTTCCGCATGTTCTCCAGGTACACCGTAATCATTTTCGTAACTCGAAAAGCTGAATCCAGCGAAACCGGAGTCAAGCATGTAGGAAGCTCCGAATCCAATCGATTCACTGTCGCTATGACTATTTTCAACAATTTCCCGAGCAGGTAAGTTTCCACCTCCATGATGATCCTCGGGAGCGAATGAAGGAGCATCGTAGTCGTTATAATCTCTTTTCGATATATTGAGTTGATAGCTGAGTCTATCCGAGCTTCCAAAGGCAATGGCTCCGTAACTCAATCCTTCATTGACGCTGCTGTAGCTGGAAAGAACGGATGCACCGTGGGAATCATATGGACTTGTTGGGATACTTCGATCAATCACATTGACTACTCCACCAATCGCACTCCCTCCGTACAAAAGGGCAGAAGATCCTCGCAGCACTTCAATACGATCGACCATCAAGGGATCAACCGGAACCGCGTGGTCTTCGGATTGCGCGGATACGTCAAAGGTATCGGTGCCGTTTTGCAACATGCGAACGCGGAATTTATCCATTCCACGAATGATGGGACGGTTTGCGGTTGGACCAAAGGTGGTCTGGCTTACACCAGGTATGTCCGACAGGGAGTCGGCAATGGTAAGTCCCTTGGCATTATCGAGCTCATCACCGGAAAGAGCGCTCCAAGCTTGGGTCACGGATTCAATAGGCGTTGACTCGATGCTAAGAGTATCAAGCTCCTTGATGGAATCGCCTGAAGACTTCTCCTGAGCCGAAGCCAAGGAACAGGCGAATAAGAAAGAAAGACTTTTAAGTTTCATGTTAGGTTATTTATTGGAGCCCGAACCAAAGAAATGGATGATGCGAATTCGGCGGAAAATTCATTCGGGCATGGCCGATCGCACCTGTAGAAAGAGGAATTGACGTGGCCGACTTCAAAAAGCCGAACCTTCCTCATGGAATCCTGAATTAAACGACAGAGGGAGGCGCTCGGGCTCCGTAGGGATCGTGGCTGCAAAGGACCCAATTCGAGATAGGTAAAATGAAATCCAACTCGAATAACTGAAACTCCAAAACGGATAATTGGGCAAAATAATCATGCCCGAGGAAAAACTGACCGAACAGAACTGCCGGACAAGGAATTTCATGTTCTTTTCCCTCACCGTCTTGCTCGGATCCACAGGGACTTTTGCAGGAAGAATAAGGGCAACCGTCTTCCCCATGAAGAAAAGAAGAGTGAAGCCCAGGACTTATTCGAAGAATGGATAGAAATCCAAGCAATGCCGCAATAACGCATACGAAAAATCTAGTGAGAAAATTCATTCTTGAGGATTTCGCATTCGATCGTGGATTTTGAATCAAGCAAGCGGGGTTTTAAAAGTCGACCTTCAGACCGATTTCCACGCTTCGTCCGGGAAGCGGAGCAGATCCCTTGAGAAAAGAGGTGTGAACTTTGGCAAGATTGTCCATCAGGTTCGAACCCGCAACATAAAGTTCACTTTGAGCCTGCCCAAAATCAAAGGTGTAGGTGTAGAAGGCATTGAGAAGGGAATACCCTTCGGTTGGAAACGGATCACTACCGTGCCAGACTGGACCGTTGGGACCTGGGTCCCAATGGCCGGCAGGAGAACCGTCCTGCACNCTGTTTTGATCCGCNACCCGTTCGAAACGTAANCCAAAACCGTATTTTTCGGCTNTCACGTCAAAACCTAGTCCCACTCTTGCGGGTGGAATGCGTGGCAAATGGGAGTCNCTCGTTTCGTTTCTTCCTCGGAGTAAGTCACCGTACACGGAGACATGAACCGCATGCCCGGGATTCCCCATCATCCTCCAATCAATCTCCGCTTCAAGCCCTCGAAAATCCGCATCCGCCGCAGTGTAAACCATATGCGGAACAAGTTTACNCAAATNAAAATCCCANACTGGTGTCTTNTTGGGGTAAACGTAATCGTCAAATTGAGTCCAAAATGCGGAGAGTTGCCCCGTCACGTTGCCCAANTTGCGCCGCAAAATAATTTCCAAACCAATCGCGGATTCGGTATTNAAGNAAGGGTTTCCTACGTCAAAGGTTTCCGAACCGTGATGAGGTCCATTGCTGTATAACTCGGAAGTNTCGGGCGCACGTTCGNTATAANTGAGGTTGGCGCTGGCGCTCCATCCCTCTCCGAAACCTCGGGAGATGCCTCCACTTGCGCTAAAGGTCCAATCGTCGCGATCGGAAATCTCACTTTCGAATTCCCGGTCAAAGCTCTCCAACCGTANGCCTCCGTTCAATTGCAGGTCATCGCTCAGGTCGAATTCCTCAACGAGGAAAACGGCAAGTTTTCTCGAATTTTCGGAAGCGATTGCTTTCGAATACCGATCGTCGACGCCTGAAAAAAGNTTTTCTTTACCCCCNACCTTAAGCTCTTCAAAAAGGCCATGGAAGCCCAAGGCTCCACGAAGAGAGCCCATTTGGTGAATCAGTGCGATTCGGGTTTCGACCCCTTCCCTNAGGAAATTNGCAAAGGCTTCGAATTCATTCGAGGTATTCAGGCCAACCTCATCATGGCGATAATCGCCGTATCCCAAATTCAATTCAATCCCACGCAACCAATCGGAACCAACAACCTCAATCTCGGATCGGGCTTCAATGCGATCGCTTTCCATTTCCACACGAGTATCATTTGCAGCATGAGCGCCTGGGATTCCATAGACGTTTTCCATTTGGGAAAGGCTCAAACCCGCATAGCCGCCTTCCCACAAAAAAGAGCCCCCCGCTCCGTAGGAATGACTTCCTCCNTTGCTGTTGTCCACGGTATCCGTGGCGAATCCATCGGGTGCCCTGTAGTCCTCAAATTCTCTTTNGAATCCATTAATCTGGAAACTCAAGCTATCCGTGCCGGCATACGCAAATGCACCGGCGTTCCATCCATCGTTCACGTCCGTGTAACCNGAACGAAAGANTGCCCCNGCGGAATCGTCGAAAGGATGGTTTGGAATACTCCGATCGATTACGTTGACCGCTCCACCGATNGCATTGGAGCCATACAAAAGCGCGGAAGACCCACGCAACAACTCGATACGCTCGATGAANATGGGGTCGATCGAGACTGCATGATCCTCGGAAGAAGCGGAGAAATCAAAAGTTTCGACGCCGTTGCTCAGCATCCGAACACGGTGTCTATCCAATCCCCGAATGATTGGNCGATTNGCGATGGGCCCGAAGAAGGTTTGACGGATGCCCGGCTGATTTTTCAAGGTCTCGGCAATCGTAGCCGACCTGGCCTTCTCGAGNTCTTCGCCTGANACNACGCTCCANGCTTGGGTNACTTCCGANGAACTNGANCTCAANGGNGTNGATTNGATGGTNAGGGCNTCAAGCTCGGTAATTCCTTGGTTCAAAGGGCCTTCCTGAGCNGANAGGNAGACGCTTGNGAAAACCAAGGGCATTGGAAACGCTTTCATGTAAAAAGTTTCATGCGCCCACCGAATGNATTTCAGCATNANAACTTTGAAATTCATNGATCAGGNCAAAGNAAAAAAACTGGGCTTGGAGCAAGTCGTCACAAGTTTGAAAAAATGCCCTTCTTGCAAGTTACTTGCAATAATTAAATCGTCCCCCTCGCCCTTTTTGCTTGGATTAGATCCTCTTTTAGAGAATGAATGGAAGTCATTCATGCGAATAGTCCNGTTCCTCCTTTTCCTGCTCATCACCCCNTTGTCTTTTTCCAAAGACAANCCACTCNTTTACGCTCCCGAAATCCCCAAACCCACTCTTTCGGAAATCAGATACGGAAAGCATGAACGCAACCTTCTTGATTTTTGGAAGGCGGAATCGACAAAACCCACTCCCCTTGTCTTCGTTATTCATGGCGGGGGATGGAAAGGCGGATCCAAGGAAAGATTGAGCAAGTTTGCCGACGCAAACCTACTTCTGCAAGCTGGTATATCGGTGGTGGCCATAAACTACCGTTTCGTCACCGACCTGGAATCGCCTCCGGTCAAAGCCCCACTTCACGACGCCGCCCGGGCCCTTCAATTCGTGAGGAGCAAGGCAAAGGAATGGAATATCGACAAAAACAGGGTCGGAGCGGCGGGCGGCTCCGCTGGCGCTTGTACGAGCCTATGGTTGGCCTTCCACGACGACTTGGCCAATCCAGAAAGCAAGGATTCGGTGGAAAGAGAATCCACCCGGCTCTCATGCGCCGCCGTAACAGGAGCTCAAACCACTCTTGACCCCAAGCAAATGAAGGAATGGACACCCAACAGCAAATACGGGGGTCATGCCTTCGGATTGAGGAACTTCTCGGAATTCCTCGCCAAAAGGGATAAGATCATGCCTTGGATCAAGGAATATTCGCCTTACGCCAACGTCAGCCCGGACGATCCGTCCGTCTATCTGATTTACTCGAAGGGTCCTGCGCTAGGGAAGGAACAGAAAGATCCGACTCACACCTCCAATTTCGGAGTCAAGCTACAAGAGCATTGCAAGTCCAAGGGGGTATCCTGTGAATTGGTCTATCCCGGCGCCCCAGAAGTCAGTTTCGCAAACCCCACTGAATTTCTTGTCTCACAACTTAAATAACCTTGCCATGAAATCTTCCTTTAAGTCACCAATCCTCAGCCTCGCTTGCGCTACCCTCTTTCTGCATCCGCTATCCACCCTCCTCGCTCAGGATGGCGAGGCCACGGACGTGCGTGTGACTCATGGTCCGCTTCTCGGACGCCCCGGTCCCGATACCATGAGCCTATGGGTTCGAACGGAAAAACCCGGTGAGGTCAAGGTCTTCTATGGAACGGAAAAAGGTCATTTGGATCACCAGGCGTCGCTTGTGACGACCGATCTTGCAAAAGACCGCACCGGGATCATCACGCTGGACAAACTAAACTCCAACACCCGTTACTACTACCGGATCGCCGACCATCAACTGGACGGTTCCTTCCGCACCCTCCCCAAGGCAGCCGATTTCAGGAACCCCGAGGGCAACCCCAAGGGTCTCTTCAACTTCAAGTTCGAGTTTGCCTGTGGAAACAACCAGAATGGCAACGGGAATAGCGCCGGTCCCACCGTTCCCGTATTTGACACACTCAATGCCAAAGTCCGTGACGAAGTTCACTTTGCGATTCTGAACGGTGATTGGCTCTATGAGCAAAGAAGGGACTACCCTCCCGAATCATGGCTTCACCAAGTGGGATTGGATTCCATGGAGGAAGCTCCCCGAGTGGTCCGTAAGGCTCCCTCGATCGTCGGGGTTTGGGAAAACTACAAGGTCTTTCTCGAAAGAGGTAAGAACCTCAGCGAATGGCATCGGCACGTCCCGAGCTTTTACACTGCGGATGACCATGAATTGCTCAACGACATTTACGGAGCGGGTGAAATCGGTTACGTCAACCGGAGAGCGGTGTTCCGGGATATCGGTACGCAAGCTTGGTTTGATTACCTCGCCTGGGCCAACCCGGTGAAACACGACCGACCCGGATGGTTCGGTACGGGTTCATTTGAGGCAAAGAGTGACGTTCTCGAGGACACTGAAGCCGACTTCACCAAACTCGACTTTGAGGCGTTGGCCAATCTTCACGTTCACTGGGGAACGCCAACCGCGGGTGTGCCTGATGCCAAACTCGATGCCGAACCGGGGAATCCCAATGCCGCCGTCTATGAAATTGTGGAAGTCCTCGGCCCGACCCGGCTGCGCATCAAACCGGCGGCCAAATCAAGCGGTCAGGCAAGCTATTCCATCGGACGCAGATGCTATGGGAAGTTCAGCGTTTCGAATTGTGATTTCTTTCTCCTTGATACAAGGACCCATCGAAGCCTCCATAACGTCGACCATCCGGATAATCCAAAGGCAACGATGCTGGGTAAGCAGCAACTCAACTGGCTCAAGGAGGAAACGGGCAAAAGCAAGGCGGACTTCCTTTTCATCGTATCTTCGGTTAACTTCATGGTTCCACACGTAGGGAGCGGAGGAGGAAACGACAAGCAGGCAACCATCAAAAAAGACGATGCATGGACCGTATTTCTTAAGGAAAGGGAGGAACTTATCGAACACTGGGACGGACTGGATAAAGGAGTCTTCGTGCTTACGGGAGACTTGCACAACAGTTTCGCCATCAAGATCACCGATAACGTCTTCGAATTCGCCAGCGGTCCGCACAACTCCATCAACCACGCTCCGGCCAAAGACGAGGGGGATCGTCCGGCCAACGGAAAGTTCAAGTATGGCCCACGGTCATGCGACATTCGCTGGAGCAGTTACGCCATGGATGACATTCCCAGAGCTCACCGAACCTTTCCCCATTATTGCGTAGTTCAAATCAGTAACGTCTTCAATAATCCGGTGGAACGCGGAGGCGAGCGTTGGTTTGCCTTTCCTCACCCTCAGGGGATGTTTCATTTTCATGACGCCTACACCGGGGACTTGCGCTACTCCGAATCCTACGTCCTGGGTCTGGACTGATTTTTTCAAAGAGTGGCGATTGGTAGGTTCACTGCCTGAGAGCTTGGTACTTACCTTCTATGTGGAGAATCTCACCAATCAGCTTGTGAACCAAATTGCCTTCCAGGACGAATTCGTTTTCGGATTTGGAAACGCAGCGACGCTTCCAAATTAGATTATTCCCGAGGCGCAGGGTTACGTATCCGTCTTCCTTGACCTCCCGGGTGTAACCGTTCAAATACTCCCATGTGCCCAGAGCCGGGTGACCTTTGAGCGCTACCGCAGTGGCAGGTTCGTAAGTGGGCAATTTCATTTCATCCTCCATCTCGGATAAGCGACGCAGACGAAGGTTGCGAAACTCGATGGGAGCTCCCTCCGACTCCAGGCAAAGGTATCCCGAAGCGGGAGAAATTCCATCTCCTCCCGAAACTTCAACTCCGTTGACCCAGAGACGGACCTCTCCACCCACTGCTCGTACGTAATAATGGTTCCAATGGTTGATGCCCAAGGTCGTCTCCTGAGAGGGAAAACTGCGTTTACCATTGGGTGCGACCGGTGGAAAAGGCCTCATTTTCACCGGACCTACGGGAAAAACGTCTCCATGGCTGGTGAACCAGTCAGATGGTTTTTGATACGCCTTCTCATAAAGTTCGGCATAACCCAAATCCAAAACTTGAACCTCAATTCCATGGGGTAGACGACCATGCCCAGCGGCCAGTTTGGCGATGCTGTTTGGCGTTGCCCAAACGAATACTCCGGAGTTGCCTCCCTTTTTCTTGTGTTTCCATTCGAGCAAAAGTTCAAAATCTCGAAGGGGTTCGCGGAAACGAATTACGCCCGTGGGCTTACCCGTGCAATAGGCATGCCCCAATTCCCACCTCCAAGTATCCTCCATGCAATTGACGTTCAGGAAATCATTTCCGGTCAGGACCTGCCAACCCGGTTCGTTTCCGATTGGCGGAACCGGTTCGTCCAGGTGAGGTGTGGCGGGCGGGGCTTCCGAGCCCGTGGTTTGCAGATAGACCGCCAGATCGACCAGATCCTGATCGCTCATTCCCATTTCAGCGGCAGAAGGCATCCAGGATTCGTTGAGGTACTCGACTTTGGCTCCGGCCCTTCGAAAGAGGATTTTACGAGTCTCCCCCCCCATAATCTTCAATTTGAGCGAACCCGCGTGCCAACTGTAGTTGGAAAGAAAGCCCTCTGCCGTCTGTCCCGTCTTTTTCGAAACCAAGCGTACCGGCTTCTCATATCCGTGAGCCAGCTTTTCGTCGGGATATACGATCTCCCTGACGATTTCCTCGATCGTACGTTCCTTGCCCCAATGAGTCAGATCCGGGCCAAATCCCACTCCGACCCCTTCGATTTTGTGGCAAAGATAGCATTTCGCGGCAACCAACTTACCCGCTGCAGGATCTCCTTGCAACAGGGCGATCTCCGAGGGTTTGGAAACTTCGCTGACTGCTCCGAACACTTGGGGGACAAGATAACTGCTTTCCATCAGTTCACCCTGCAAATCATTAAGGTCCTTGCGGATAATTTCCTCAATGGTTTGCTGGTAATAACGAGCCTTAAAGTCGGGCAACTTCCCCAAAGCCCGAAGGCGGGTGATCCGGTCGAGTCGTTCCTCTTGGTTCCGAAAACTGGCGAAGGCCATGGCAAGGCGGCGAAACTCATCCACCGGCGGTCTTTGAGCGCGCAAGCAGATGTCCAGGGCTCGAATCGCCTCCGGTGTGTGCAGTCGCCAAGCGAGGTTTTTGGCTTTAGCGGACCAAATTGCCGGAACAGGGTGCTTCAGCGAAACCAACTCCCGGAAAACCTCGGCCTCCTTTCCCGAGAAGGCAATGCCCAAAGCTTCAAGATAGTAGCGGTTGCCTCCATCGTAAGAGTCGATCAGTTCGGAAAGGATCTCCGAGCAATCCTCGAAAGGAAAAGGTTTCAGGCTAAGCGCCACTTCCCGGCGAACCGAAAGAAACTTGGAGGCGGCGGATTCGGCGGCGCGCTCCAAGAGACTGATTGGATCCGCCAGACGCAGAGCCCGGTAAGCCACCACGTGAGCCTGCTCCCCCTTTCCATCATCCAAATGGGATTCCACCACTTTCCGCCCATCCTCCCCCAATTGGGCGAGCACCCACATAGCCCGTGAGGAAAGAGCAGGATCCTCGTCGTTCTCCTTTAAAAAGGCCAAGACCGCCTCAACCGCCCCTTGCCCTTTTTTCACCAACTGGGATGCGGCATGACTACGGACGTTGACGGCCGGGCTCTCCAGAGCGGACAGCAGACCATCCACCGAATTAAAGTCAACCTCGGGAAACTTGAGTAAGGCGCCATCCTTACGGCTGATCCGATAAATGCTGCCACTGACCTGATTGGTTCCCCGACTGGTATCATTGTAAAAGTCAGCCAGAAACAAGGAGCCATCCGGAGCGAGGGCGAGATCGGTAGGAAGAAAAAATTCACTTTTACGGTCTTCCTTTAACCGGATCAGTGGCTTTTGTTTTCCCATTTCCAAATACCCATCCTTCCATTGGGGATAACAAGCCATCACTTCCTTCCTTACCATACAGGCGACCAGGTACGTTCCTGCCATGCCAAGGGCGTTGTCTTCGACGTAAACGTTTCCTGTCGGTGACCCGGCTCCGTAAACGTTTCCAGGAGGAAACGCCCCCGGATAATTCTCCCGCCAATGAGAACGAGAGAAGCGACGACTCTTGCTCCATCCCGCCGGTTCCTCCCAGGTTTTCGCCACCTCTTCCCATGACCGGCTTCCATCAATCAAGTCCGCATATCCCATATTGGCTCCTTCCATCACCCAACTTATGCGAGCATGAGCCGGGTCATCGTTATCACTTTGAAGCAGATCTCCCTGAGAAGTGACGAACATATCGTGCGAATTCCGCATATTTTCTCCCGTTGGCGTTAGCCCCGTGCCGTCCGGATTGATCCGCATACTCATCCCTCCGACGTAAACCTCGCCATCCGAACTTTTTGAGCCAATGGCCTCTGGGTATCCGTAATACGATGCGGCCACAAATCGCTTCCCATCCTTCGTCGTCAAGTCGGCCCCGCAATTCCCAAAGGAGAAATGCCATTGCCCGCTGGGCCCTCCCACAACCCCATGAACGGAATGATCATGGTTCTTGTTTTGAAAACCATCCAAAAAAACTTCTCGACGATCGATCTTCGGATCAAAGACCGCATCTCGGTCCACGTCGGTGTAGACGATAATCGATGGCGTTGCGGAAAGAACGATTCGATTATCAAACACAGCAATGCCCAACGGAGCATGACGAATTTCCTTCTCCGTAACGAATACGTGGGATGAGTCCGCCTCCCCATCCCCATCTTGGTCTTCCAGGACCATGATGGATCGGCCCTCTTCAATTCGCAAACCTCTCTGGTAGTCAATGCCCTCGGTCAACCAAAGCCTACCTTGGGCATCAAAATCCATGGCTACCGGAGAATAGATCAACGGTGAACGAGCCCACAACTCAATGGTCAGGTTCTCATCGATAAGTTCGAAGGCTTCCACGGGGACGCCCTCGATCGGACGGTCTTCCATGGCAAACCGCATCCGGTCCGGAGCTGCCATTCCGAGACTCGCGAAAAGACAGAGATTTAAAAGACACAAAAGCGAAGAGGGACTCATTATGATTCTCCTATTTCAAATTCCGACGTTAACCAACCCCTGAAATCTCCCAAGAGCCAATTAGTCAAGGAAACTCTCCTTCTCTTCCGCCGTGGGCATTCGGCAACTTTCCAGCTTTCCGAAGAGTCGATATCGGTTGAACGCAACCAGATCGTACATTCCATCCCGCAGGAACGAAGGTATGACCAGAAAAAAAGAGGACAGTTTCCAGAAGCCACCAAGGTCGCAGAGGATGCGGATGGCGGCGCTGGACTTGTAGAAAATCCGATCTCCCGAAATCAACACCACCGAGTCCAAGCTTTGGACCGCTTGTGGAACTCTGCTTTGGGCAAAATTACCCTGAAGCGTGGCAAACTTGAATATTTTTCCCCGTTTGCGGCGCTGGACGAAATCGACCCATGCATTGCAAAGACCGCAGATGCCATCGAAAAGAATGACCTTCTCAAACTTTCCCTCCATGTCTGGAGGATAGCGATGCCTTTTCCGGCTGCCAACCCTCAATTCCGCGTTCGGTCAGGAAAGGATTCTTACCGAGAAGGGCAATGAGCGGAGCCCGGTTGCCTACCTAAAAAAAAGAGAAATCCATTTGTCCCCACATTGACTCGGTTAAGCTCCGAAGCTAGAGTACAAGGAAAGAATCGGTCATATGTCATTGTCAAAACCCGTAGAGTGGAAATCCCACGCGACTCTTTTAGTCGCTCTCTTTGCTTGCCTTCCCATCCTGGCCAAGTCGAGCTTCGAAATTGCCTTGGAAAACTCAAAGACTCACTGGGCTTTTCAGCCTATCGCTCAGCCAAGCATTCCCTTGGCTTCGGAAAACCTTCGAGCCATCGATGCGTTTGTCCTGGAGCGATTAAGGCAACAGAATCTTTCTCCCGCTCCACCCGCCAACCGCAAAACCTTAATTCGTCGCCTATATCATGACTTGCATGGATTAAAACCAACCCTTGAGGAAATCGATCGATTCGTTGAAGACAAGAGCCCCCAAGCATACTCCGAACTCATCGACCGTCTTTTGTCTTCCCCGCGGTTCGGTGAACGGTGGGGACGACATTGGCTGGACGTCGCCAGGTATGCCGACACCAAAGGGTATCTCGCGGGAGGAGAAAGCCGAAGTTATCCCTTCGCCTACACCTACCGAGATTGGGTGATCAAGGCTTTGAACCAAGACATGCCCTACGATGACTTCATTCGCAAACAGCTGGCCGCCGATGCCCTTGTCCCTTCTCCCAATCACCCCGACTTGGCGGCCCTCGGTTTTCTCACCGCAGGTCCACGCTTCCTCAACCGCAAGCAACTCATCATCGATGACCGGATTGACTTGGTGACCCGTGGTTTGATGGGATTTACCGTAGCCTGCGCCCGTTGTCATGATCATTTCCATGATCCCGTCCCTCAAGAGGACTATTATTCTCTTTACGGTATTTTCAACGCTTCCAGCGAACCCGAGGAACTCCCTTTGATTGGTTCTTCGAACGAAGATTCCAAACTTTATCTGGAATTCAAAGCCGAACTTGAGAAACTTCAGCATCAAGTGGACGATTATCTCGACGAACAACTCCAATTCGCCCAATCCGAAAAGGGAATCATGGCTTATCTGGAACTTACTCTGGAGGGTTCTCATCTGAATGAGAATGACTTCGAAGCTCAGGCCGCCAAAAGAAAGCTTTTCCCCAAATTGGCCAAGGCTTGGCGAACCTATCTCGAAGTAAAATCGAAAGGAAAGGTTTCCTTCCTGACTCCACTCCTCTCCCTTTCACGGTCAAAAGATGCAATATCGATGATCGCTCAATGGAAAAAGAACGATAATCCGTCCTTGCCTGCCTTTCTTCGCTCCAAGCTTCAAGGCCCGCAACTCGTGGGATTGACTGAAGTGACCCAGTGGTATGCCGAAGCCTTGTCGCAAGCCATCCGGCGAACCAAAACGAGTGATTCGAAAAAGGGAATCGAGCATGCCGTCACCGCATCAAACTTCCCCGTCCATCTTTCCTCCGCCGAACTGGAAAAGCACTATGACACCAAGGCCCGCAACCGAACCAACGCCTTGAGAGCAAAAGTGGAAAAGCATCGGGCCGAACACCCGGGTTCCCCTCCTCGAGCCATGACCCTTCAGGATAACGCGAAAATCAGCGAACCTCGAATTTTTCTGCGCGGAAACTTCAATAACCGCGGAGATCAGGTACCGAGAAGGTTTCTCGTTGCCCTTTCTCCTGCGGATCAACCAAGAAAGCATTATTCCAAGGGAAGCGGACGCTTGGAGTTGGCCGAATCCATTTTGTCTCCCCACAACCCCTTGACCGCCCGGGTTATGGTCAATCGGATTTGGGCCCACTTGGTGGGCAAGGGAATTGTCCGCACTCCCAGTGATTTCGGGTTGATGGGTGATCACCCCACCCATCCCATGCTCCTTGACTATCTGTCCACTCGCTTTCGTGAGAATGGATGGAAAATCAAGTCGCTCATTCGCGAAATCCTTCTCTCCCAAACCTACCGAAGATCCAGCTTCACCTTGGATCCCAAAGACCCGGAGAACCTCTACCTTTCCTCGATGAATGCAAAGAGACTTTCTTTCGAAGCGATGCGGGACGGCATGCTGCAAGTTTCCGAGGAATTGGATCTCCACATGGGAGGCTTGCCACAACAGATGCTTAAGCCACCATTCAGCAAACGCCGTGGCGTATATGGGTTCGTGGACCGACAAAATCTCGAACCCACCTTGAGCGTCTTCGATTTCGCCAACCCCAACATTCATGCTCCCAAGCGTGTCGAGACCACGGTCCCACAACAAGCTCTCTTTGCCTTGAATGATCCCTTTGTCATCGAACGGGCCCAAAAGCTCGCCCAAGACTCGATCGATCTTGCGGCCCGGAATCCCGCAAAAAGAGCGGAAACGATCTCTCGTTTCCTGTATGCCCGAATTCTTTCCCGCCCCCCGAAACCGCAGGAACTCCGAACCGCGCAAGATTTTCTCGGAGACAAAGCATCGCTTGCCAAGGTTGAAGATCTTGGTCAAACCTTGTTGGTATCCAACGAATTTTTCTTCGTCGACTAATGAATTCCCACCTGAACGACTTTCAAATATCTCGCAGAGGCTTTCTGGGTCAGTGCGGCATGGGCTTTGGTTTGTCCGCCCTTGCTCCTTTGCTCAACCCCTTCGCAGGGTATGGCAAGGGCATTGACCCCATGGCTCCAAGAGGCCCGCATTTCGCCCCCAAGGCCAAAAGAGTCATCCATCTATTCATGAACGGCGGTCCCTCCCACATGGATACCTTCGACCCGAAGCCCGAACTCAATAAGTGGCATGGAAAGCTTTTGCCTGAGGAGAATCGCTTCAAAACCGAACGCAAGACCGGCGCCGCCTTTGGCTCCCCCTTTTCCTTCAAGCGCCATGGCCAATCGGGACTGCCGGTCAGCGAACTCTTCCCCCATGTGGCCAAGCATGCCGATGACTTGTGCGTCATTCGGTCCATGCAAGCGGACGTACCCAACCACGAACCTTCGCTGATGCTCATGAATTGCGGGGAAAATCAATTGGTTCGGCCGAGTATGGGCTCCTGGGTCACTTATGGTTTGGGAACGGAAAACAACAACCTCCCCGGATTTGTGGTCCTCTGCCCCAACGGCTACCCCGTGACCGAAACCCAAAACTGGCGCTCCGCCTTTCTACCAGGAATTTATCAGGGGACTTACGTAAACCCGGCCCGCAAGGCGGAGGACGAAATCATTCCCAACCTCAACCCCTCGCGTCCGGTCGAGCGACAAGCCCCCCAACTCCAACTGCTTGCAAAACTCAATCGGCATCATGCCGCCCTGCGGCCCACCGACGACCGCTTGGAGGCGCGAATACGTTCCTTCGAATTGGCTTACCGCATGCAAATGGAGGCAAGCGATGCCTTTGACGTTTCCAAGGAACCTCAAAGGATTCGGGAATCCTACGGGGAGGGCGTTCATGCCAAACAATGTCTGATGGCCCGCCGACTCGTGGAACGAGGAGTCCGATTCGTTCAACTCTGGCACGGTAAAGCCCAACCCTGGGACAGTCATGATGAAATCGAAAAGAACCACCGCAGACTGGCAGAGGAATGCGACCAAGCCATCGGTGCCCTGCTCACGGACCTCAAGGAGCGGGGGCTTCTGGAAGAGACCTTGGTGCTTTGGGGAGGAGAGTTCGGAAGAACGCCCACTGTGGAACTGCCCAAACCCGGATCCAACGCCGGAAAGATCAATGGCCGCGATCACAATCACCATGGGTTTACCGTTTGGATGGCCGGAGGAGGAGTCAAACCCGGATACGTTCACGGAGCAACCGATCCGTTCGGCTTCCAAGCCATCGACAAACCTGTCCACGTGCATGACTTGCATGCGACCATGCTTCACTTGCTCGGATTCGATCACGAACGATTGACTTACCGATACGCAGGCAGGGATTTTCGACTGACCGACGTTCATGGGAAAGTCATCACCGAGGTAATCGCTTGAAGATTTATTTCGCAGGCTCCATTCGGGGCGGTCGTGCAGACAAAGACAAGTATTTCGAGATCATCGAGTTTCTTTCCGAGCAAGCCGAAGTATTGACCGAGCACGTGGGTTCGACCGGACTTGGCAGTGAGGGAGAAAAACAACTCCAAGACGATGAGATTTACCGGAGAGACCTCAACTGGTTGTCCTGCGCAGACGCCGTGATCGCCGAAGTTTCCCAACCTTCGCTGGGCGTAGGATACGAAATTGGAGTTGCGGAAAAAATCGGCAAACCCATCCTGTGTCTCTTTGATGAAAGCCAAAGCGAATTCCGTCTGTCCGCCATGTTGTCGGGTAACCCCAAAGTCCAAGTGATTCGTTACCGGGCAATTGGCGAAGCGAAAAGGCGAATCTCCGAGTTCGTTTCCCACTTGTCGCAAACTTAGATTCTGCAACCATCTTCCTTTCATGAAGCTTTCGCATTTCATTTCCCTTTCAGTTTTTTTGTTTCTGTCCTTCCCCGCTTTCTCTCAAAAGGAGCGGCCTAACTTCATCGTTATCATCGGGGACGACGTGGGTTGGGATGCCTTCGGTTGCACCGGGATGAAGGAGGCAAGAACTCCGGCCATCGATCAGTTGGCCAGCGAATCCATCATGATGACCCGCTTTTACTGCAGCGTATCGCAATGCGCTCCCTTGCGCGCGGAACTTTACACGGGGTTACTTCCCAAAAACAATGGAGTCCTGGCCAATGCCAGAAAGGAGAAGCGCGAAGGGGTCAGAAATATCGCCGACCACCTGATTCCCTTGGGCTACAAAGTTGGCTTGTCGGGAAAGAAACACTTTGGTTTGGGCACCGCCGAGATTGACGCAATTCCCGGATTTGCTTCCGGAGCAAACGGTTCCAACCAAGTTCACAGCTTTGACGGAGTGGAGGAATACGTTTCCCAAGCCAAGCGGAATGGGCATTCCTTTTGCGTGATTATCGGAGCGACCCACGCTCATCATCCTTGGGATCATGGAAGGGAATCGAACTTCCCCACCGATCAAATTGAACTGCGCCCCCACTACGTTGATACGCCAAGCGCCCGATTGGCCGTGGCCAAACATGCAGCCGAAGTCGAGGTACTCGATCAACAAGTTCGCGAAACCCGCGAACTTATGGATAAGATGGACTTGGAAAAGGACACCATCCTAATCTTCCTGAGCGAGCAGGGCATTGCCATGCCCCGGGGGAAATGGTCCCCGTATGAGCACGGTTCGAGAGCCCTTTGCCTCGCTCACTGGAAGGGGCGAATCCTACCCCGCAAAACCACCGCTCTCGCGATGTACTGCGACATCGTCCCCACTTTGATCGATTTCGCAGGAGGTAAAGACCCTCGTCTTGACGGAAAGTCCCTTATGGGCTTATGGATGAACGAGGATGTGAAAAAACATCGTAAGGAAATTCTGATTTCCAACGTCCATCCATTTTGGCAAAAGGCCATCGTCACCGAAACCTACAAACTGATCTGGACCGGACATCCCGAAAGGGAACACATCTGGGGGAACTTTCACTCAAAGGGAAAATTCTTCGCCAAACCATGGGCGGAATGGATGGAAAAGGCCAAGACCAATAAAACGGCGGCCCGCAAAGTGGAACGGGTTCTTCGGCCCAAATCCATCGAGCTTTACGATATCGTCTCCGACCCTTATGAGACCAATGATCTTTCGTCCAAACCCAGACATGAGCAACGAATCGAGGCAATGCATGAAAAACTAAAGATGCTAATGTCCGCATGCGGTGAATCAACGTCCCCGCCTCGGGCAGGCGACCCCATCAAAAGGAAAAAAGGCACCAAATAACTTCACTCATCAATCATGAATCTCACATCCTTCACATTTATCTTGGTCTCCGCGCTGACCTACGCTTGCCTATCCGGCAAGACGGAACAACCCAACGTTCTTTGGATTACCAGCGAGGATAATAGCATCGAATGGGTGGGTTGCTACGGCAGCAAAAATGCCAAGACCCCAAACATCGATCAATTGGCCAAGGAAGGTTTTCGTTATCTCTACTGTTTCGACAACGGAGCGGTTTGCGCCCCTACCCGATCCTCTTGGATCACCGGTATGCATGCCATTTCCAATGGCACTCAACCAATGCGCAGCGGTTTTGAAATCCCCGATTCCATACGCTTCTACAACGAGCTTCTCCAAGAAGCAGGATACTACACCAGCAATTGTTCCAAAACCGACTACAACCTCAGGGGATCCAATGGACGCAACCCAAAGGAATTCTGGAACTATTCGGGGGGTGATTACGCGGGCACCTGGAAGAAAAGAGAGAAGGGACAGCCTTTTTTCACCGTATACAACATCGGGGACAGCCATGAATCACGCGCCTTCGGCGATCATAAGGACGAGTCCGTCGATCCTAAGAAAATGATCCTCGCTCCATACCACCCGGATCTTCCCGAAATGCGAAACACCTACGCCAAATATGCAAGCGCCATCTCCAAAATGGATTCTCTGGTCGGTCAGGCAATCGAGAACCTCAAGCGAGACAACCTTTACGAGAATACAATCGTCATCTACAATTCCGACCACGGTGGGGTACTTGCCCGAAGCAAAAGATTCCTTTATTCCAGTGGAATCCATTGTCCGCTGATCGTCCGCATCCCCGCCAAATGGAATCACCTTTATCCGCAAGGGAAAAAGCCCGGATCCACCATCGATCGGATCGTCAGTTTCATCGATATGCCGAAAACCTGGGTTAGCCTGACTGGGGCGGCAATGAAGAAAAACTTTCAGGGACGGATCTTTCTTGGTCCCGATACCGAACCACCAGCCGATTATCATTTCTCCTGGCGCGAGCGGGCCGACGAACGGTTCGACAACGTGCGGGTGATGCGCGACGAACAATTCGCCTATCACAAAAACTACGCTCCCTTTGCCCCCAACGGTCAATACCTTGCCTACATGCATAACATGAAGGCAACCGGAGCGTGGGAAAGGCATCATCAGGCAGGCAAGACCAATGCCGTGACCGGTCGTTTTTTCGAACCCCGGCCTTCGGAGGAGTTCTACGACAACTTCAAGGACTTTCACAACGTCGACAACCAGATCGACGATCCCTTGCATCAATCCAAAATCAAGGAATTGAAGAAGGAACTCCGTCGCCAACAACTCAAGTACTTTGATTCGGGCCTCATGCCCGAGGAAATGAGAAACCGGATCACCAAGGAGAAAAAGATCACGGTTTATGCCTTCGTTCGTGATCCGAAACTCTATCCACTCCCCCGATATTTGGACTACGCCGACCTTGCATTGGCCCGCAAGAAGGGCAACCTCAAGACTTTATCCAAGGGCCTGCACGACTCCGACCCGGTTATTCGCTATTGGTCCGTGGTCGGCTTGCTGCTTCTGGAAAAGCGCGCTCAACCTGCCCTTCCGGGACTCAAGAAAGCTCTCAACGACTCGGATGAGATTCCTTCCCTTGCCGCTTGGGCGATCTTCAAGGCGGGTGAGAAGGATTTTGCCAAGCAATGGATGCTCCGGGAAATCACCGAAAATCCGGGAAACAAAATGTTGGCCAACGTTCTCGACTGGATGGATAGGGACAGCTTTTCGATCCTTGCCAGGATCCCTCAAGAAAAACTGCCTCAACGTGGTCTGCTCAAGGACGTCGTCAAACGCTACCGGGCTCGTATTTGAGATCAGGTGGAATAAGGGTGAAGGTATTTGGATAGACGGATCCGTCCATTCGTCTCCACCTGAATCCCTTCCTCCAAAAGCAATTCCCTTTTTTTATCCGCGCCCAAAGCGTAGCCTCCAATCTCACCGTTGCTTTTGATCACCCTGTGACAAGGCACTTTCATCAAGTTGGGGTTTCGATTCATCGCTTGCCCCACCGCCCGATAAGCTTTGCTCCCCAAGGCATGGGCCAGTTCACGATAAGTGGAAACCCTGCCTTTGGGAATCTGGGCCAAAAGGGCATGACATCTCTGATCGAAGGTTAGCGTTTTCTTCATCTCCGAAACTTTATTCCAATCTTCCGCTTAGGCGAACCGCAAAACAGGATCACGCCTTGGAACAGCATCGGACGATCCTCATTGACCTAGGTCGGTTCAGCTTTTGGAATCCTACCATCCTATGAAAACACTCCCTTTTATCTTCTTACTGATTGTATTTTCTTCGACCGGTCCGGTCAGCGCCCAAGCGCAGAAGCCACCGCCAAAGGAAAGGACTGCGACGCAAGAAGAGACGACGAAAGCCAAACCCAAAACCAAATTTTTCGGAAAAAAGCAGGTTCGTTTTCTCAATGCGGCGATTCCTCTGGTCGGGGAAATTCAAAAGCTTTCTCAAGATGGCATTCAGTACGACCTGCCCGATGCGGTCGCCGACGAAGCCGGTCATACCCTCATCGCCCATCTTACTTGGGATGGGAAAAAAGACCGTTTGGTTCTCTTACGAGAAACCACAGCCGGCTTGAAGCGAAAAGACGGACTTGTAGCTGAGGGAGTTCTTCATCAACCTGCCATAGCCATCGATGAAAAGGAAACGGTTTGGGTCTTTTGGGCGGAAACGGGTGAGGATTCAACGGTAAACCTGAAGGGTAGACCATGGACTGAGAGAAACGGATTGGGCAAAACCATAACTCTCGCCGATTCCGACGCAGCTGAGGCCTTCGTTGATGCCGGAACTGATTCCAAAGGTCGGGTCTGGATCACCTGGCAATCCCTTCGTGCCGGAGAAGCGGATGTGTTCGCGCGCTATTTCGATAACCAAAAGGGCAAATGGTCGAAGGAATTGGCAGTATCCGATGCTCAGGGAGGCGACTGGGAACCACGCATTGCCTTCGACAAATGGGGTAATGCATGGATCATTTACGACAGTTCACGTGGAAACGAATTCAATCTCTACCTCGCGAGGGTTGAACCGGACGGAAAAGTCACCGAATATCCCATTGGTCACAGTTCGAAGTACGAAGCCCGAGCCTCGATCGTCGCGACCTCTGAGGGGGAGGGTTTCTGGATCGCCGCCGAGCAGGGCAAGGAGAAACACGGGCTCGATTACCGAGGACACGGGAACGACACCGGAATCAATGCGGGCAAGCGTGTCCTCTTTGGAAAATTTGACCTGGAAGCCAAGAGGTTCCATGAAATACCAATGGGGGCCGCGGGCAGGGCCGGAGTTCCCGCCAACCGCCCTATGGTGGGCGTCGGCAAGGATGGAAATCCCTGGGTCGCCTACCGCTATTTCAACTCCGCCCTTTGGCGAATTGCCGTTACCTCCTTTCGTCAGGAAAACAAGACTTGGAGCTCCCGTCGACGCATACCCTCAAGCAGCTTCGGACAGGATCGCTCCGTTTCCTTTGTTCCCCCTCATGGAAAGGGTGATATCCGTATCTGCTGGCCATCCGACGAACGTATCCACAAGGCTCATCAAACCGCCGCAATCATGCTCGCCTCCCTTCCCTCCGCCAAGTCATTGCCCGAGGCTCAGTTGCCCAGACCCTCAACTCCTCAAAAACCTCGGGAATCGCCGCATTCTCACAAGACTCCCGAGCGACCTGCCTTCGAACGACACCAATGGACCGTCGACGGTCAGACCTATGGACTGTATTGGGGAGACGTCCACCGCCATACCGACGTTTCCAACTGCCGGACGGGATTCGACGGATGCATCTTAGATCACTTCCGCTATGCCTATGACTTGGCCAAGATCGATTTTCTCGGAACCTCCGACCACACCGATGTCGGAAAACCCTATCATCCCTACGAGTGGTGGCACAATCAACGGATGCACGACGCCCTGCACAGCCCCGGTCACTTCAACACCGTCTACGTCTATGAGCGTGAACAACGCTGGCCATGGGGACACCGCAATATCGTTTTCGCTCATAGGGGTGGACCCATCGTCTACATCAAACGCACTCTCTACCTTGAATCACCCTGGCAAAGGACCTTCCCCGTGGAAACCAACGCTTCGGCGGAAATCTCTCCCTACGAACTCTGGGATCTGCTCAAAAAATACGGTAAACCCGTGGCTGCCCTCAGTCATACTGGGGCAACCGGCATGGGCACGGATTGGAAAATCTACGAAAAGTTCGATTACAGCTCCGAAAACGTCGTCGAAATTTATCAGGGAGCCCGAGTATCCTACGAGGCAGCCGGAGCTCCGCAGCCAACCGTTGGCCTAAGACCGGGAGCCAGCATGAATTCTCTCGGCAAAGCGCAAAGCAAACCAACCGGCCCAATCATGGACTTTGGGAAGCATGCGAATGGAACCTATCAGACCGCTCTGAGCGAGGGGCATAACCTTGGGGTTTTCGCCAGTTCCGACCACATATCGCAGCACGCCAGCTATGGTGGAGTCTTCTGTAAGAAATTCACCCGTGAAGGGATCATTGAGGCGATGGACAATCGCCGTACCATCGCCGCGACCGACAAGATTTACCTGAATTTCACCTGCAACCAAAAACCCTTGGGTTCCTTCATCCAAACCAAGGCTAATCCCGAATTTTGGTTAAAGGTGGATGGAACCTCTGATTTCAAGCGAATCACGATCGTCCGTAACGAAAAGGATTGGAAGCACTTCAATGATTTTGATGGAAAGGTCTTTGAGAAATCCTTCCTTGACCCAAAAATGCTCGATGGCGAAAACCGTTACTACGTTCGAGTCATTCAAAGAGACGGCAACATGGCATGGTCCTCGCCCGTCTGGGTCACCCAGCGATGACTTTCCGCTCCCTCTTCCCTGGGACGGGAAAGGATTGCCTTATTTCCATTGACTCTTGGCCAAAAGACGTGAGCGTCCATGAATGCTCTTCATTCAAGGAACCCTGACCGCCACAGCCTTGCTTGCCGGTTTTCTTTTCACGAGTTCCCTTTCTCTCGGACAACCGGAAAAGGGCAAAACCGATTCCTCCAGTGAGGAAGCCAAGCTCTATGAAGCCATTGGGATGATGTTCGCCCAAGGTTCCGGTCTGGGCAAGATGCAGTTCACGGACAAACAAGTCGACCTGATTTTGGCAGGCATGAAAAAAGGAATCACATTGGGTAAGATGCCCCCCGAGTTCGAAGCTCTGCAACCCAAGGTTCAGGCGATTATGATGGAAAAGATGCAACTGGCCAGGCAAGCCGAACAGGCTGAGATGGCCAAAGTCGCCGAAGAGAACAAATCCAAGGGTGAACAGTTCCTCGCTCTCTTGAGTAAGCGGGAGGAGGTTCTCAAGGATCCGAGTGGTTTTTACTATGAGATACTACGAAAGGGCGAAGGCGATAGCCCAACCATGAGCGACACCGTCCGGCTTCATTACCACGGCACCCTCATTGACGGTACCGTTTTCGACAGTTCGGTGGACCGCGGACAACCGGCGAGCTTTCCCATGAACGGGGTGATCAAGGGATTCTCGGGTGGCTTGACCAAGACTGAAGTGGGCGGGAAGATCCGGATTTACATACCCAGCGAACTTGGCTACGGGGACAACCCCCGCCCTGGTGGCAAGATCAAACCCGGAGATACGCTAATCTTCGAATGCGAGTTGCTCGGGGTCAATTGAACAGGATTTCCCTCGCCCTTTCGCATTTCTAAAGTGACACCTACCCTTCTGCTCCTGGTACAGCGTACCACGGCTTAAGTTCCTCAATCAGAAGATCGGTTCTTTTCTTCACTCCCTTGGTGTTCAGGTGATAATAGGTATCATGAAAAAATTCACTGCCTAGCATTGAATCCTCGGCTTTGCCAATCACCGGAACCGACAAATCTTCCCAAAACTCCCGAATCCTTTGGATATTCTCCCTTGGTATTTGGTTTTTCAGATAACTCGGATGAGCGAAGAGGTTGGGCCAAGAGGCCAACACTTCTACGTTCATGGCGCGACAATACCCGAGAAAGTCCATTATTGTTTTCCGCGCTTCGCTTGACACGATTAACTCCGTGCAAAGAGCGTCCAAGGACTTTTTGAGTAACTCTTCCTCCGAGGTGACGACGCCAGCGTTCGAACGAACGTTGCCTCCGGCATCAAAATCCCAGGAACACTTGTAAATCATTGGATCGGCGTAGGGATTCAAATGGGTCATCAAGGAATCACGCAAGTGGCCGAAAGGCAGTCTCAAGCTCAAAACAACTTGATCGAGAAAGGGATAGTTTTCGTAGATTTCCCTTTGGGGGCCGAAAAGCAGATTGAGGTAAGTGATGTTTTGATCCCTTCTCTTAAACCTATAGAGCCCGTATTCCCAACAAAAGAGAATCCTGTCACCTTCGGAAAGGCTTGGCCGGAGCGCGGAAAGAATGATCTCCGGACCGATTCCCGCAATGCAACCGAAGTTTACGAATTCCTCTCCAATGGTACGGCTCATTCTTACCGTATCGATACCAAAGGCAACGTTCGAACCGCCAACCACCAAAGTCTTCGAACCTTTCCCCGGCTTTTCCGCCGCTTCCATCTTCCGTTCAATAATCGATTGAGAGAAGATCGCATTGGGAAGCGGTCGGTCACTGATTAGTTCCAGAGAGACAACCCAGGTCGTCGCGGCCAAAATCAAACCGCTCAACAGAGAAAGGCACCGTTTGATTTCAATGACTTTCATCAAAAGCGAAAATAGAGAAATTCATGTGTGGTTTGCTCAAAGGACACCTTGATTCCCCAGAAAAGCAGAACCGAACAAAGAAGAATGATCATATTCGAAGGAACGCGCAGCGGGCTGTTTGCATCCTTCGCAANNCCTACAATCTTGANCGAATTCGGCATGAACCAAACGATGATTANGGAAAGCAGGAAAAGNGGNAGGATTGAAAAATTCGTCACCTGGTTGGGAATCAATCCATTGAACCTGAAAAGATCGTTGCTGCCCGAAANGCCTAGAGAACGAGGTAAATCGATACCGTTCAACCCAATCATGGAATGAAGCATTGAAAATGCACCTTGGAAATCCTGACTTCTGAAAAAGACCCAGGCAAAGGTAACGAATGCAAAGGTAAGCAACCGGTTGACCGACAATCGCCAAAAGGGTTGACCATCCGTTTTCCCCCGCTCTTGCGCAAAGGCTCTGGTAAGATGATTAAACCCAATGAAAAGTCCGTGAAGGAGTCCCCAGAATACAAAGGTCCATGAAGCCCCATGCCACAAACCCCCAAGAAGCATGACCAAAGTCGCATTAAGGAAGCTCCTTTTTATTCCAAGCCGGTTTCCTCCAAGAGGTTTGTACAGGTAGTCCCGCAGAAATTCCGAAAGAGTCACGTGCCATCGACGCCAAAAGTCGACCACATTGACCGCCTTGTAAGGAGAATCGAAATTGAATGGCAGTCGAATGCCAAGAAGCAGACCCAGACCAAGGGCCATGTCCGAGTAAGCTGAAAAATCAAAATAAATTTGGAGTCCGAACGCCGTGGCTCCGAGCCAAGCCTCGACCATGGAAAGAGTGCCGCCGGTTGACGAAGATTCAAATATCGGCTCGACCAGGGGACGAATTCCGTCTGCCATACAGGCTTTTTTGAAAAGACCAATGGAGAAGAGGCAAAGGCCAATCCAAAAGGCCTGACTGCTCAGTTTCCCCAAACGACCTTCGCGCAACTGAGGAATGATTTGCTGGCAACGAACGATGGGACCGGCAATCAACTGTGGAAAGAAAGACACGAAGACAGCGTAGTGGGTAAAGGAAGGGCTGGTCATTTTTCCCTTCCTGACATCGACCAAGTAGGCGATTTGCTGAAAAGTGAAAAAGGAGATGGCTAGAGGAAGAGAAAGATTCAGCGAGTGTTCGAAACCCAAACTGCTTGTCAGGAAATCGGCATATTTGAAGACCGCCAAAACGCCCAAATTGCAAACTATCCCAAAAGTGAGAAGATGGGCGGCGGATCGGTTGCCGACCTTTCTTTGAATTGCCGAACCGAGCCCAAAATTGAGCAGGATGGAAAAGGTTAGCAGCGGAAGGTGCTCCCACCCATGAAATCCGTAAAAGAAAAAGGATGCCAAGATGATCCACCAAGAAGAAAGGTGAGGTGATCCGGCCCGCAAAAGCAGGATGCCAACGAAAACAATGGGTAGAAAGAGAAAAAGAAAGGACTGCTCATTGAAAAGCATTTATCCAAGAACCAGTTCCGGGGTTCCCAGAACGTCCATCATCGGATCAATGCCCAAACCGGGGTTCTCGGACGAAGCCATCCTGCCCTTGACCCGTTGAGGGGCGCCTTCTGCAAGAGGTTGCGTAACGTAACTGTTGAAATCGGTTGCCGTGAAAAGAAATTCCGGGGGCGTGCTATGAGCGAGGTGCGAAATCGCCGCAGTCACGATATCTCCGCCCCAGGTGTCTTCCAGAGTCATGGCGATTCCCAGGGAAACGCACAAGTCTCGGGCCTGCTTGGCCCGAGTCAGTCCGCCGAATTTGCTGATCTTTACGTTGACCACGTCCATCGCCAAATCATGCGAAGCTCGAAGGATCTCCGGTATTCCATCAACCACTTCATCGAGAACGAAGGGCAGGTCCGTATGCTTCCGTACGGACAGGCAATCCTCATAACGCAGACAAGGCTGTTCAACGTAGACGTCAAGATCCTGGATTGCATGTACGACACGCATGGCCTCGTGCCTGAGCCAACCGGTGTTGGCATCGGCAACCAATTTATCCCCCGGTTGCAATTGCGAGGAAACCTGACGAATTCTCTCGATATCGGTATCGGGGTCACCGCCCACCTTTAACTGGAACCGTCGATACCCTTCCGCCCGGTAATCCGCGACTTTTTGCGCCATTTCCTCGGGTCTCTCCTGTGAAATCGCCCGGTATAGAACGAAATCCTCCCCATAAGCTCCTCCCAACAAGGCGCTGACAGGAAGTCCGGTGGCTTTACCCAGAAGATCCCAACAGGCCATATCCAGTGCGGATTTCACATACGGATGACCTTTCATTACCTGATCCATCCGGCGATTCAACTTCTCCAGTTGCAAAGGATTTTCGCCTATCAGGCTCGGACCCAGTTCCTCAATGCCTATCCTGACGCCTTTGGCATAGGATGGAAGGTAAACGGGACCAAGCGGACAAACTTCCCCAAAACCGGAAACTCCCTGATCGGTCTCAATCCCCACTACGGTGGAATCGAAGGTCGTTACCGATTTACCGCCCGACCACTTGTAATCTCCCTCGTGAAGAGGCAAATCGACCTGCCAAACCTTGATTTTGGAAATCTTCATGCCTGAGCTCCCGGCCAATCCGCCCACCAATCCTTGAACACTCTCCACTGAGCGCGCAGAAAAGCAAGTTGGGATGAGCTCAGTTGATCCGATGGATTCAATTGTCTCGTGTATGCCGGAAATCCCTCAAGAACCATAAGCTCCTTATAATAGAGAACCAAATCCGGGCCTTCGTCGAATTTCGAAAGCACAGCCAGAGCGGAATCCAATTCCTTCGCCAGACGAAGCGACTCCGAATTCCCGCGAATGGCTTCTTGGCAAAGTTCGATTAAGCGAAGCGTTGGCTTCGGCAAGGCATTGCCGACTCCGGTAATCGCCCCAACCGCTCCGCAGTTTACGAAGCCATGAAAAACCTGTGTGTCCACGCCCACCATCAATGCCAGTTCGCCCTCTCCACTAGTGATGCGTTCGGCCGCATAAGTGAGTGAGTCCGCACCACCGAATTCCTTGAACCCAACCAAGTTCGAATGATTCGCCCGCAATTCGAAGAACAGGTCCGCCTTGGTCTCAAATCCATAGTAGGGGCTATTGTAAATGACCGCGGGCAAATCCCTCCCTGCCTCCAAAACCTTGGAGAAATGAGCGGCCTGGGCACTAGGTGAGCTTCCGCGGGAAAGAACTCGGGGAATCACCATAAGGCCTGCAGCCCCGACCTCTTGTGCATGAGAGGCATGAGAAGCCGCAGTCGCGGAATTCTGAGCTCCGGTTCCCACCACGGTGGGCACACCCGACTGAACCAATCTCCGAACTCCCTCCTGCCTCTGGGCATCCGTAAGCAAAGGCCAATCCCCCATCGACCCGCAATAAATCACCCCATTCATCCCTTCGTTCAAAAGACGCTTGGCCGTTTCAACCAGACAATCGTAATCAGGAGACCGATTCTCCAGACAGGGAGTCATTAAGGCAGGCAGGCATCCTTGGAATATGGAATGGGGGGATGAGCTCATGGAAGTTTGATCCTAGGTTTTCCGACCATCATCAATCAACGGCAAAATCTAAAACCTAGTCGGAGAGAATGCCAAGGGATCCACATGCAAAGAGTCTCCGCAAAGCATCTCCTTGATGAGACGGCCGGTGGAAGGAGCCAAGCTTAAGCCAAGCATATTGTGGCCCGTTGCGAGGTAGGCATTTCTGAAAGCGGGAACCTGGCCCACGATAGGCAGACTATCCCAAGTCATCGGACGCCAACCGTACCACACGTCTTCCGCGGGTCCATCGACTCCGGCCCGAAGAAAAGGCCGCGCGGAATCCCGAAGCAATTGCAGCCTATGTTGGGGAATCGATTCGTCATAACCAACGAATTCCATCATCGAGCCAAGGCGGAACCCTTCTTCAAAAGGGGAAACGCCTATCTTTCGCTCAGGAAAAAGCATGGGGTGCTTGGGAGAATACTGCGGTCTGCTCATGGTGAGCGAATAACCCTTTCCCGGCTCGATGGGCAGGGAACAGCTCAAACTATCAGACCAGCGCGCGCTCCAGGCTCCGAGGGCGAATACAAATCCATCGGCTTTCATGGTTTCGCCCGAAACCACCAAGTGAGAAATCCTGTCGGATTGACGGACAACCTCTTGCAGTTCACGCCCTTCAAGAAAGTTTACCTTTCTTTCCTTCAAACGAGCGACCCAGGTTCGATTCAATTTTTCGGGATTCAACGAGGTGTCGTCCGGATAATGGTAGGCGCCCGCCAAGCCGGCATTCAAACCGGGATCAAAATCGGTCAGAGACGAACCATCGACGAATGTCGCCGAGACTCCGAAATGTTCCCTTAGCATCCGGTCGGTCTCCGAAAAGGATTTCAGCCCCCCTTCCGTCTCAAAGACATAGAGCAATCCACGCTCTTGCCATTCGCACTCCAAGGCGCATTCATTCATCAGGGTATGATACTCCTCCATCGATGCGTCCAGGATCGCCTGCAGGTGCTTGCCTGCCTCGAGGACCTGACGGTGGGTGCACCGCTTGGCGAACTGCCACATCCATTGCCACAAGGCAGGACTGGGGCGGAATTTAAGGTGAAAGGGAGAATGCTCATTAAAAAGCGACTTCAAAGCCACACCAATTGCTCCCGGTTCGGTCAAGGGAGGAATGTGACTCGGACAGACGTACCCACAGTTGGCCCGCGAACAGGCCCCTCCAATCTTTCCCTTATCGATGACGGTCACCGCGAAACCCGCTTCCGAAAGATAATGGGCGCAGGCAATGCCGACGATGCCTCCGCCCACCACAATAACCTTTTCTTCGGCACCCATTAAAGGTCTTTTGGGAAACCCTTGGCAAAGGGGTCTTGCTCAGCAAACAACAGTTCTCCCCGGGCAGTCTCATAAGCCGAGCCCACGATCGTGGGAAGAACGCTTGATTCCTCACAATACTCATAGGACGCCTCAAAAAGACTGCCTACAATGCTTTCCTGAACCCAGGTATCACCTGGCTCAAGAAGTCCGTCCGCTGCAAGACAGGCTAGTTTTGCGCTTGTCCCGGTACCGCAAGGCGATCGGTCGAAGGCGCCGCCTGGGCAAAGAACGAAATTTTTTTCATCGGCAACTTCCGTGGACGGTGGACCGCAAAGCTCGATATGATCGATCCGAGCTTCTCCTTCTCCAGTAATCCCCTCTCTCTCGAGAGCGGCGCGTATCCGTAGGCTTAGCTCAGTCAATTCTCTGATTCCCTTTCTCTCCAAGGGAAGAGGGCTTTGCTTGACCACAAAAAACCAGTTCCCACCCCATGCGACGTCCCCTTGTAAAGTTCCGTATCCTGCAACCCTGAGATTCACCCCCTTTCGATACCGGCGACTGGGGACGTTGCGAACGGCCGCCCGATGATCGTCCAAAAGCTCGACCTCCACCACGCCCACCGTGGTTTCCAGTCGAAATACACCTGGATTGATCGCACCGATGGATTTCAGGGTGACCGCCAATCCGATCGTTCCATGTCCGCACATCCCCAGGTATCCGACATTATTGAAAAAAAGGACCCCGGTCTCGCAGGATGGATCATAAGGCTTGCACAAGAGAGCTCCCACCAAAGCGTCCCATCCTCTGGGTTCCTCAATCACCGATCGACGAAACCCATCAAAATGAAGCCTGAGCCTTTCGGCTCGCTCGGAAAGAGGACCCGAGCCCAAATCCGGACCGCCCTCAAGGATCACGCGAGTGGGCTCTCCTCCGGTATGGGAATCCAGGTACTTTATTTTATTTTTCATCTCTCCGGAAGGAATTCAAGGAAGAGTCGTCTGCAAGGTCGCCTCGGCGAAAGCCTTGCCAATCCGAGCCATGGTTTTGGCACTTCCAAAATAATGGTAACCCCCATTAGACCGAGCAATTTTGGCATAAGCTTCATCCTCCGCAGAAATGAGCTTCCTCCGATATTTCTCTAGGTATTCCTTTTGCTCAGAAACCGTCATCGAACCATCCCGATTCGCATGATCCTTGTGATTGTTTTTAAGAAAGCCCGCCATCTGCTTCACCCGCTCCTGGTTGTCTTCAAGCTCCTTGAGACGCATATCCCAAAATTTGGCCGTTCTCACCGCAAACACGTTTCCCTTAAATTCCGGCATCAAGGAGGGGGCTGCCATTGCTTCACGAAACGCTCCATGGATCGGGACATACCTCTGGCTCGCGTATTGCTCCAAAGGTCCGCCCACACCCATTACCCCGATTACGAACTTCATCTTCGGCGCCTCAAGATCCTTTCGGACATCTCTGATAAAATGCGCCAAGCAATCGGTGTAGGCATCATATCCACCCGGTTGACCACGGTTCGGGTAAGTCCCGCTTGCCACCATATCATTCCAACCCTGAAACCAGACAAAGCCGGCAAGCTCATATCCTTTCTCTTCGTTGTATCCAGGATAGACCCGCTTGACGTCAGAGAGCACTTTCCTTACGTGGTCCATCATCAAACCATAGAATTTACCCGTTTGTTCAGCCTTTTCAGCTTTTACTTCCCTTAGGTCTTTTCCGCGTCGTCTGAAGTTTTCCAATTCCCCTTCGTTGAAAACGTAGGGTCCCGCGGAAGGAGGACGAAAATCCGTATGAATCGATTTCCCGCCCCATGCCGTTTTGATAATCAGAATAGGCTCATTCAATGCCTTCTGGGCATAAATCCCAAAAGTAAATTCAGGACCGATTTTTTCTCCCAATTCAGAGGGCACCCCACGAGAGCCATAACCGGCGGTAAGTTTACCATATCCTTCGCCCATATTATCTCGCCCACCCGTGAAATAGGAAATCCAGACGTTGTGACAAATTATCGGACTTCCGGAAGCATCCACCATCTGCTTGTAAACAGGCTTCGTAACCGGGTCCAGTTTCATTGCCTCAAAGGTACTGATCTTGGCATGCCCTTCCATGTTCGACTGACCACAAAGAATAAAGACTTTCAATGGATTATGATTTGCCAGGGTCACTAAATGTAAAAAGCAGGAGAGCGAAAAAGTCAGAGTAATCAGTGATAATTTATTCATTTTAATGGATCAGATGGAAAGTTTTGGGATTTCAGGTCTTATGTAAGAGAATTGTTATTTCTTCTTTTTTTTAGCAGGTTTAGCGATTTTTTCGTTCAGTACTGGTTCAGCCAACCCATCACTTGGTTGATTCCAGAAACGATAAGGATCATCATGCTCCCTCATTTGTTTCAATAACAAGGCTTCCATCTCTTTTAATTTGGAGGAATGCTTCGGGGATTCCGCTAAATTGACCTGATGTTTCTTTGGCTTTACTCCAATCGATGCAATCACATCGGGATTATGATGTTCGATCATAAATTCTAAAGGATTCTCCTTCAGGTTAAAAAGCTGTGTATGTTTCTCTCCAGTTTTGGAAGTCTCGTATTTGATCAACTTCCAATCTCCCTTCTGAACGCTTCGAATTCCGGGACGCCCACCCCCGCAATAAACCCCGTAAACAGTCTCTCTTACCTGATCTTTCTTACCCATTAATATAGGCATAAAACTTAAGCCTTCGGATGTGGCGGGCACTTCAATATTTGCCAACTCACAAAGGCTGGCAAGTACGTCCAAAAGATAAATATTACCGGGCACCCGACTTTCGGGCTTGATCCCGGGTCCCTTGACAATGAAAGGCACCCGCCAAGTGTGATCGTAAAGGTTTTGCTTTCCCTGTAGACCATGCCGACCGATAGCCATTCCATGATCTGCGGTGTAAATGACGTAAGTATTGTCCAGTTCTCCCATTTCCTCAAGCTTATCGAGCACTCGTCCTATCTGGATATCGATATTTTCACTGCAGGCATATTCACGACCCATTTCATTACGAATGGTTCTTTCGTCCCGGTTCTCCCAAACCCCCTTAACCGACACCTCATCCCGAACGGTCGTATGACCATGATCAAATGGATGAAGGGGCAACCAGTTGATCGGAAGCCCTGGCTGCCTCGGATTTGCCGGGGGAAGACGGTTTTGGTCCGTGTGATTGGTCGCTCCGTACTTTTTGAGTAATTCCGGTTTGCCGTCACGCACATCGTGCGGATGACTGAATCCGAAATAAATTAGAAACGGATCCGCATCCTTTGATTTCTCCCTGTTCACAAGGTAATTCATAACCTGTTCCCCATGCCAATGACTTCCAGTTTCATCAGTGCCACCACGCCGAGTACCATCGTGACGAACGGAGAAAAGTTTATTGGCAGCGTCATAACTGTTACCGTTCTTGCAGGTTCGCATGGTATCGTATCCCGCGGCATTAAAAACGGCAGGCAATGAATAATTCGCCAAGTTCGGAGGAACTTTTTTTGGATCGTTCACATGTGGATTCATGACGCGACCGGGCTTATCGGGAATATGCCAGACTGTCCTCCCGGACATCACCATATGGCGAGAAGGCGTACAAACTCCTCCTACCCATGCACCCATGTGAAACGCCCGGTCAAAAACCATTCCCTCCTTTGCCAAACGATCAATGTTCGGCGTATCGAGAGTGGATCTGGGGTTATAAATCCTTAAGTCCAGTGGAGACTGATCGTCCACGATGACAAAAAGGAAGTTGGGTTTTTTTTGGGCTCCTACCGAGGAAAGCAAAAAGAAAAATACAAGAATTGGATTCACTTTAATCATTATTTTATTCTTTCGTTATCGTTTTGGGCGCATGATGATTATTCTGACACAATTTTTTCATCCTCATACTTCCCTATGCTTACTTGGAGAAAATTGGGATGGGAAGCACGTAATGCGAACCCTAAGACCTTTACCCCTTTGCCGAATGGCTAAAACTGGAAGGTCCAGCCAAGCTTTGCCACCGCTTCCGTCTTGGTTGTACGAAAACTTCCGTAATCTCCATCCTCCTCTCGTTCGAATCCTTTGTTCAGAACAAGAAAAAGATCACTTCCGGATTGGATGATATAACGGATTCGGCAATTGACCCCAATTGTTTCCGACTGATTGTCATACTGGGCGATACCATTGAAGGAAAGCTGTGTGGTCGGAGTCACCCGCAACCCGAGTGATCCGGTCAGCACTTCAAAATCCTCCTGAGGCAACCGGGCAAGAGTCGATTCGATTTCACAATCCAACTGAAGGAATCTGGATGGTCGCCAGGAGAGCTCGAGTTCTCCCCGGGTCGAGCTTCCACCATAATAGTCTCCGTAGGAGAGCTCGATCTCACCAAAAACGGAACGGTCGCTGCTTGAACGAAATTCCAAGTCGAAATCGATTCCCCGATACTCATCAACGGGTACCACCAAAGAATCGATGATCTCGAACGACTCCCTCAGAATTTCACGTTCGAATTCAACTTCAAAACCAAGATAGTCCCCTTCCAAAGTCCGTACGCCAATCACATTCCATTCCAACTCCTCCGAATCCAAATCACCATCGAGCCATTCGTACCGATCATACTCCGCCCCCATCGAAAGATCCTCCAACCAGTCGCTTTCCGTTTGTTCGAAAAAATATGTGAAACCTAACCCAAGAGACTGTCCGCCACGCCTCCTTACGAAACCAAGTGCCGGTTCGAAGTCCTCTCCCGTCCTGACCCAATGCCCTCCTGCCTTAAAAGGATAGTTTGGCAAGGAAAAATGGGTTCCGACAACCTCGTCCGAGCTTTTGT
>NZLE01000094.1 GCA_002692605.1 Opitutia bacterium | reverse complement strand
CATTTCCGCCAGCAGAGGTTCCTTTAGGTTTTCTTTGAGAAATGCCCGAGTGGACAATTCCTGAGCATCGACGGAGTATGCGGGAAACGCTTGCATTTTCTCAAGCATCTTCCGGAATCGCGCTTTTTCCGAGGGAAAGGTTGCTTCCACCTGGGAAATGAAGAATTCGAAGTTATTGTCGAAAAGGAGGTGCTGGTCATCAAAGGTTATTCGCGAATGGCTTTGTTCGCGAAGATCCAATGAATCGAGGGAAATTCTCAATTGCCGACATAGCTTGAGAAGAGGGGATGATTTTCCCGAGTAAGAGGACGGATAGTTCGTCAAGGCGTGGAGACCGACGTCGAATTTCCTCCCCTGTTTCGAATAAAAACTGTTCAAGCCTCCGACCACGTAATGCTTTTCCAGAAGCAAGACCCTTTTTCCGAACATGGCCAATCTCAGGGATGCGGCCAACCCCGAAAGACCTGCCCCAATTACGATGACGTCATAGTCTTGGTCTTGAACCGAAGATTCGCTCTTAGTCGATGGAGTGGACAAGCTTTTGTTTCGCAAGAACGGACGGACTTAACCCAAATCCCTCAAACCGCCGCTCCGGATTCGAATTTGGGCAACAAATAATTGGCGGAACTGTCCAATGATTCCAATTGACGGTACTCCGCTTCGGGGACGTCAATGCCATGTTGCTTACGCAGTTCCATCACAATGTCCAAAAAATCCATCGAATCGAGGTCGAGCTGGTCGCGGAGACGAATTTCCGGTTTCACCTCGGACAGATCTTCATCCGGGGCAATTTCAGCAATGATATCAAGTACGATTTGTTTGACTTTTTCCTTATTCATTTGTTGGTACGATTCCCAGTTCTAACTCAGCCTGAAAAATTTTTCAAGATTAGAACGGAATTGATTCCGAGCATCCCGAATGAATTGTTGAGAATGATTTCGATACCACCCGCTTTTTTCTTGGCTTCGTTTTCGACCAAACCGGAAAGGGCGCAGGATGGGTCCAAGTCATCAAGGTTGATGGTGGCATGAGCATAACCATCGGCAAAGGAGGGAAGATTACCCGCAAGCTCGATAGCCCCGGCCGCCCCCATGGAATGGCCAATGAAACTCTTGGTGTTGTTGATCAGGGTTTCAGTCGAATCGCCAAAAACGTTTCTCAGCGCCTTGCATTCCTGTTCGTCACCCTGTGGAGTCGAGGTTGCGTGCGAACTGACGAGATCGATCATAGATGGGCTAAGTCCTGCATTTTCAATTGCCTGTCGAATGCATTCCTCCTGCCGTTCGGGGTTCGGCAAAACGTAATCGGTACCGTCCGAGTTGATTCGATAACCCAAAACTTCAGCAACGATGTGAGCGTCTCGCGCTAGGGCGTCATTCAGTCTTTCGAGAACGTAAATGCAACCTCCTTCGCTTACCACAATCCCATTTCTGCCGCGGTCGAAGGGACGACTCGCTTGCGTAGGGTCTTCATGGGCGGCCAGAGCTCCCTGACTTTTGAAACCGGCGAAGATTCCATAAGCCCTTATGCTTTCACTCACTCCACCCGCCAAGGCGACGTCGCATTCTCCGAGCCTGAGCATTTGAACGCCTTGAATGATTCCCGCATTCCCCGCGGCGCAAGCGGCTCCGACAGTGTAATGCGGACCAGTCAAACCCAGGTTGACTGTGATTTCTCCCGCCGGGTTATTGGCAACGGTTCGGGGGTTGTGATGATGGGTCCAATACTTGACGTCCTGATCATAGTGATCGAAGAGCGAACAGACTTCGGTTTCGGTTTCAACGTTTCCATGCTCGGTGATGCCAAGATAAACACCCACTTTCGATGGGTCCAACTCGTCCAACTTCAGTCCTGCGTCAAGCAGAGCCTCGTGGGCGCAATAAATGCCGATGCTTCCAGCCCGCGTGCCCACTCTCACTTCTTTACGGTTTTGATATTTCGTAGGTTCGAAATGGCATACTCCCGCCGGTTGATCACCCATATTGCGCACGGGGAAAGAACTGACACCGCTTTTCCCTTCGAGCAAGGCGGCGCGGAAAGTGGCAAGGTCATTGCCCAAAGGGCAGGTAAGTCCCAATCCTGTTACTACGATTCGTTCGGTTTTGTTCATTGGGGAAATCATGGGCGTGATTTAAAAGAGATGAACCAATTATCCAAAGATGGCAAGGAGGCAAAGAAGGTAAGCCATTAAAATCGAATGCCGAACGAATCGATTCTTTTTCTCAAGGTCGCGCGGGTGATTCCCAAGAGGGCGGAAGCCTTGACTTGGTTTCCTCCGCATTCGACCAGGGCTCTTTGTATCATTTCCTTTTCGACCGCTTCCAAAAGATTGCGGTCGGTGGCTTCTCTTGCGTGGGCATAGGCAATGTCAAAGCCCTCCTCGGAAGAAATGGAACTCGGTGGCTCGATGTTCGCATTTTCATTTTCCTCGGACGTCGCCGCATAGCCAAAGGATTGCGAAGCGGTGCTTTCGCTCCGAGTGGGAGCAGGTTCCGCAATAGAGTCGGTTGGCTGGACTTCTTCCGGGGTATCTTGCGGTGCGCGGGTCGGTTTCTTTTCTTTGTTCGAGGCCTTGGTGAGATTCTCCGTGCGTTCCAGAATGGAGGGAGGCAAATCTTTGGTTAGGATTCTTTTTCCCTTCGAGACAACCGATGAGGAGTGCAGGACGTTTTCCAGTTCCCGAACATTGCCCGGCCAGTCGTATTCACGCAGAAGATCCATGGCTTCCTTGGATATTTCATTGGTTCCGGTCGCTTGATCCTTGTCCAACCTTTGGAGCATGTAGTCCACCAGTTCGGGCAAATCCTCCATTCTTTCACGGAGGGGAGGCGTTTCGATGCGAACCACGTTCAGACGATAGTAAAGGTCTTCTCGAAAGGATTTTTCTCGGACCATTTCCTCCAAATTCTTGTGCGTAGCGGCGATTAGGCGAACGTCCACCTTTTTGACTTTGGTCGCTCCCACTCGTTGGATTTCACCCTCCTGAATGGCTCGTAGAATCTTGGTCTGCGTCTGCAGTTGCATATCACCGATTTCATCAAGAAACAAAGTCCCTCCATGGCAAAGTTCGAATTGCCCTGCCTTGGCCTCCGTTGCACCCGTGAAGGAGCCTTTCTCATGTCCAAACAACTCGCTCTCGATCAAGTTTTCCGGGATTGCTGCGCAATTGACCGCATGGAAAGGGCCTTTGGAACGGTGGCTGTGCCGGTGAGCGCAACGGGCGACCAATTCCTTACCGGTACCGCTTTCTCCGGTTACCATGATGGTGGCTTCGGAGGCGGCGACTTGACCCACTTTCTTCAGAACTTGCTGCATCCGTTCTCCGCTGCCAACAATGCCTTCGGCGTAGTCGGCGGTATTGAGTAACCGTTGGTAGGTTTCCTCTGAACTGAGGGCGTCCCGTCCGGCTTTCAGGGCCTTGGCCACAAGATCCTTGAGTTTGACCAAATCAAAAGGTTTGAGAACGTAATCGAAAGCTCCATGCTTCATGGCTTCGATTGCCGTCTGTGAGGTTCCGTACGCAGTCATAAGTATGACAAGGGAATCGGGGGATGCCGTACGGAGATGCTGTAAGGTCTCGATTCCTGAAATTCCTCCCATCCGGTTATCCAGAAAAATCAGGTGGGGCTTTTCCTTCTTAGCGGTTTCAATCCCCGTCTCACCGGAGTCGGCGGAAATGAGGTCATGGCCGTCTTGGTTGAGAACCCGATCCAACGAATAGCGGATTTCGGCATCATCGTCGATGATCAGAATTTTTGATTTATTGGCAGTCACGGAAAGTTGGAAATTTTGGAAAGACGATCATTGATGATTCCACGGATTCGTAAAGCGCAAAGAGATTGATANTANNTTGTATATTCTTTGCATTGACGATTTTCAAGAGATTCGCATCCTATGGGTGTTTCTGCCAGGGTAGCTCAGTTGGTTAGAGCGAGGGAATCATAACCCCTAGGTCGGCGGTTCGATTCCGCCCTCTGGCACCATTTTTCGATGCGAAAGCTATTCGTTTTTGTTTTTGAACAAACGATCGAACAGGCTTTTCTGCTTTTTTTCTTCGGTGGAGTTTCCTTCCGTACTCAAATCAATGATTTCGATGGATTCGGAATTTTCCGTCTTCTCGGGATTGCTTTGAATAAAAGGAGGAGGGTTTTCGGTGGCAGTCTTTTCCGAAGATGAATCTGGGCTTTCGCTTTCAACGAGGATTGCCGGTTGTCCCAAGGGTTTTGGAGGGGGTGGTTGTAGAATAGGGCTGGTTGCGATGGCTTTATCTTCAACGGGAGGGCTTTCGTCGTTCATTGTCTTTTGTTCCCGTTCGATCTGCTCGGCGGTTTTTCCAACATAGGTGCGGAAAACGAGATCATGTCCCGGATGAAGCCAATGCCTGCCAGGCAGATACGGATTTCCATCACCGAAGGCAAACGCTCCAAACCATGGCCGACCGTCGGCAATCCGGTCACACACAAGAAAATAGGTTTTGCCAGCCTCCTGTGGGATTTCACCTCTTAGACGGATGGTGATCCATCCGGATTCTCGCTCCTCGAGACCCTGTCCGCTGAGTTGGTTGACGATGTCATCTCTGCTCAACTCCCAGGATCCGTATTTGGCGCCGGTGTTAGGGTTGCCAGCTCGGACGAATCCACTCATTGCCGAGCCATAGTGCTCGGAAACCATGTAATTGGGTCTCCCGAAAAGCAGAATTTTGGTCAGGACTCCATCCTTGCCCGCCGTGTAACTCATCCAGTTCTTGTTGGGGAGATGACTGAAACTGGTTTCATGTTGCTCCTTGAAGAATTCCTGAATTTGGTCGAGTTCCTCGACGTAGACCAGTGGGAATTCCAATTCCGGATCATTCGAGACGACCGGTGGTTTGCTCAGCTCCGGCGAAGAGGGGGGAGGTGTTGGTTGTTTTTCAGTTTCTGCGGATTCGTCGGAGCAGGAGAAAAGAATGCTCAGGGTGAGGGCAAGGCAGATACTGGAATTTATTTTTTTCAATGAGGGCAAAGGGGAATCCTTATGCAAACAAGCAAAGCGCAAACTTGCAAGTCCTTAAACATTGGGCTCGTTCTTTGCAAAATTCTCCCTAAGTTGCTATCTATCGATGGACACGCTTGCATTCTGGTTGCCCTTGCTTTTGCTTTTCGTCTCTGCCCTCATGGGAACGGCGTTGAAGAGGAGGACTCGGGATCATTGCCTTAAGAAATTCGAGGGATCAAAAATAATCCTCCCCACTTCGACGGGAAAATGGGAAAGCGGAAGGTTGAAGGTCTTTGCCCAAGGAATCGAACTGACTTTTTACGAAGCCAAGAAGGAGCCATGCGGTTCCGTCAATTCTCTGGTGCTTCATCCCAACGAAGTTGGACAAATTCCCTATTTCCTGCGACCCGCTCCCCCTCCGGACACGCGCTTGGGCGTAACCTGGGAAAGAGAACTGCAAAGAATTCGCAGACCCTCAATGACGGACCGTGGATGGCGCTCTGCCTTGAATTTCTATAACATGCTCCGCGATGCCTTTGGGCAAGCCGCTCAAGCGATTCTTGGAGCAATCACCAAGGATTCTTCGTTTTCAAAAGTAAAGAATTCCGATAAGCGCATGAGCGAAATGCAGGCCGGTTTGACCGAGCTTGTTCCCAATGCCTGGGAGCCGGTTCTGGAAAAATACAGGGGTCATCCGATTGTCGTTGAGAGAAAAACTTCCAACGGTCTCATCAAGGAATCCGGGATTCTGGAGGATTATTCCTCAAAATATCTTCTGGTCCGCGAAGTCGAAGTGAGGGAGCCGGAGCTCTTGAAGTTCCTGGAGGATAATCCCAAGCTCGGCACCAAGCACGACTTGGTTTATTCCAGGGGGACGAGCATGATCAGGCATACTCTTTCCGAACCGTCCCAGAGCTTAACTCCCGCTTGACCTCAGGGTGCAATCTGCTAGTGTAATCTTTCGACTTCTGCATCGTTCGAGAAGTTTCTTCGGTTTTTTTCCTTACTCCATTACTTAAGGGAATCCATCGACAATCGTTTGCAGTCAGGCCGTAAATCGGAAGACTAAAGGCGCTGCGAGGGTACCCACCTGGACCTAACAAGGTCATATAACCGATGACCGCGATGCACGGCGGAGGCAGAAGTCACTTTATTCATTGCCCGTTGCGGACATTTCCAGCCAGGCATTTCGCTTCACGCTGTAATGCATCAGTTTACTGTCGTAGGACATAAGATAAATCCAGCTGTTTTCCTCGTTGGAATAAACCCATGGATAGGAATCGAACCGCATCCAGCCCTTCGGTTGAGGGATGCTCAATTCGACATCCAGCATCAGGGCGGAGATTCGAGCTTGGTCCCAATTCGGAAAGAGTCCGCCAAGCGTAGGGTCGGAAACTTGATCGGTCTCGAATTGATCCCCGACCAATTCGGGAAGCAGAGTGGGGATGTCGACTTGTCCGGCGAAGAAGTTGGAAAGGGAAAGAGTGTCCGTGGTCGAACCGTCCTCCCTCAGGTTATGGTTGCTGTGCAGAGCAAGATAAAGTTCGTCCAAATCTCGCTTGAAATCCGATTCTTCGTTTAAGTCTTCACTTCCCAGCGAAAACAGTCGCTCCTCCGTTCCAAGCCTGGAACTCGCCCGAAGAAGAGGGGAGGCCAAGGCGTAGGTTTCCACCGCCGTCTTAAGAAAATTCTTTGATTTAGTGAGGAGGGAAGCACTGCGGATGCCACCGAAATTAGTGTTTAGATCCCTGATTCTCTCAGCGGTGACCTCGATGGATGGATCGTTGTCCAAGGCCTCGGTTTGTCCGGCGTTGAGGTCCCAGTCAAATGCAGCCTGTAGACAGGCGAGCCCACCGAGGATGTTGACGATGCTGCGCAACACGTAAACGTCCGCGGAATCCACGGTTATGCTCTCATCACTACCGTTGATTTCCGAAGAGAGGGTGATTGTTTGGGTGCTTCCGATTTTGGAGAAATAGGCATCGGCGGATTCCAAGGCGGGAATCAGAGAGTACTCGAACAGTTCCGCCAGTTCCCCGGTCTGAAAGGAATCACTGAGATCAAAGTTGTAATTTTCCAGGGTGGACATGTCGGACAAAACGAAGTTGCGGATGGATTCCTCCGCTCCCAGTGAAACCGCAAAATCCTTGAGGCTGTTATCCGAACTCTGATCCAACTCTACGAATTCCAAGAGAGCGTATAATCCCCGGAGAAGATTGGCCTCGGGATCGCTTGTGGACTCAGCGATCAACGCATAAAATGCATCTTGATCCTTTGACAGTCTTCCTATCTCAGTCAATATTTTCGGTCGAAGCTTTTGTACGACTCAAGCGAGGAAATGAATTCCGCTAGTTTGGAATACTGGTTAGCCCAATCCCCAAGGCCTTGGCTTTGGCAAGAACCTGTGGCTTGTCCAGAAGCAGAACCGAGCCGGATTCCAAAGCAACGTTACCGATGCCCGCCTTCTTCATCTCCTGCAGAGTGTGCAGGCCAAGGACGGGAACGTCGAAACGAGTGTCCTGCTGGGGTTTGCTCACTTTGACGAAAAGGCAGTTTTTCGCTCGAAATTCACCGGCTCTTTGGAGCATGGCGTTGGTGCCTTCAAAGGCTTCGACCGCGAGCGCGGTTCCCTGACTCACAACCACACCCTGACCTACGTCCAGGCGGGCATTTTCCCGGGCGATTTCGATCCCATGCTTGATGTGTTCTGGTTCGATCTTCTCCTTTCCTTGGACGAACATGCCTTCCTCCGCCAAATCCTCATCCATTAAGATTCTGGCATCCAATAGTTGGACGCCCGACTTTTCGATTTCCTCGCCAATTGCCCCAAAAATGGTTTCAGCGTTCTTGCGTTCCAGTCCGGCAAGCATGCGGATGGCCTTGAGGTCGGGATGAAGACCCCGAAAAAGCTTACCGGGGGTGACTCGGCCCGCCATCACTGCGTAGCTGGCGCCAAGCCTTTTCAATTCCTTGAGCAGTTTTCCCACCTGACCGACTTTCACCGCGGAGCGTTCGCTTTCGCCAAAGGATTCGATCAGTTCGGGTGAAGTCTCTCCACCGAGTTCAATCAAGCGAAGAGATATGCCTGCTTTTCTCGCTCTTTCGGCGAGTAACTGCGGATAAATCCCCTTACCTGCGATGAGGGCCAGCGATTTGCTGGAATCGAAGTCATCGGGCAGGAAACGGGACATGAGGGCAGTTTTTTTACCCTTTGACGGCAAGATTCACCAGTTTGCCGGGCACGTAGATTTCCTTAACGATTTCCTTGCCTTCGAGAAAGGCCTGCACCTTGGGATCGGCCTTGGCGGTGGTGAGAATCGAATCCTTGTCCGCATCCTTGGCAAATTGAGCCTGGCCACGCAACTTACCGTTGACCTGAAAGACAATGGTGATTTCTTCGCTGACCAGAAGTTCCTTGCGGGCCTCGGGCCATGGGTGGTTCACGATGGATGGCTGTCCGCCCAATCGCTCCCAGAGTTCCTCGGCAAGGTGGGGAGCGAAAGGGGCGAGCAACTGAAGCAGGGAGCGGGCAGTCTCGAGAGCATAGCTTTCCGACTTTTGCAAATGATTGATCAGGATCATCATTTGCGAAATACCAACATTGAAGCGGAGCTCCTCAATCGCCTCGGTTACTTTGAGAATAGTCTCATGAAGAAGACGCAGGGTATCCTTGTCGGTTTCCTCGCCATCGTGGCGCTTATCCTCTCGCAGGCATTCCCGGTGAACTTTTCTAAGAAAGCGATGGACGCCTTCAATCCCTTTTTCGCTCCAAGGCTTTACTGCCTCCAGGGGGCCGAGGAACATTTCGAAGAGGCGGAGCGAGTCGGCTCCATAGGCATCAATGACGACGTCCGGATTGACCACGTTGCCCACACTTTTGGACATCTTGTTTCCATCCTCACCAAGAATCAATCCCTGATGAAAAAGCTTTTCGTAGGGTTCGGGATGAGCGAGAACACTTTCGTCATGAAGGAAACGATGCCAGAATCGGGCATAAAGCAAATGGAGAACCGCGTGCTCCGCTCCACCGATGTAAAAGTCCGGTCCGCCCCAATAGGCTTCCTTTTTCGGATCAACCAGACTTTCCGAGTTTTTGGGATCCAGGTAGCGGAGGTGATACCAACAGGAACCGGCCCATTGTGGCATGGTGTTGGTCTCGCGGGTGGCGGGCACCCAGCTTTTGCCTTCGGGTTTGGGCTCGGTGCGGGAAATTGATTTTCCGGATTCCAGATCAAACCAAATTTCGAGCCAATCCGTGATCGTGGCCAAGGGGCTTTCGCCGGTGCCTGCAGGTTGGTAGTTTTCGACCTCGGGCAGTTTGAGAGGCAGTTCGGATGAGGGGAGGGGCAGGGCATAGAGGACGGTTCCATCCTGTTCGGAGGTGACGGGGTCGGATGGAAGAAGGTTGCGAAGGATACCCTCGGTCACCTGCGCCTTTTCAAAATCCTCCAAAGAAACCCAAACCAAGGGGATCGGTTCGCCCCAGTAGCGTTGGCGGGAGAAGATCCAGTCCCTGAGCTTGTAATTCACCGCTCCCTTGCCTTGGCCCTTGGTCTCGAGCTCGCTGATGATCTTGGATTTGCACCGGTCTGCATCCATTCCGTCGTACTCACCGGAGTTGACCATGACTCCCGGACCGGAATAGGGAAGTTTTGCTTTTTCCTCATCCCCATCGCTTCGAGCGATCACCCGTTGAATGGGAATGCCGTAGGTTTCGGCAAATTCGAAATCCCGCTCGTCATGAGCGGGCACGGCCATGATCGCTCCGGTGCCGTAGCTGATGAGGACGTAATCCGCCACCCATACCGGAATGTTTTCTCCGTTCACCGGATTGAGGCAGTAACTTCCGGTAAAGACGCCGGATTTGTCTTTGGCGAGATCGGTGCGGTCCAAGTCGCTCTTTTTGGCGGCGGCCTCGACGTAAGCTTTTACTTCGGAGGCCTTTTCGGAAACCACGAGTTGATCGAGAAGAGGATGTTCCGGAGCCACCACCATATAGGTTGCCCCAAATAGGGTATCCGGTCGGGTGGTGTAGACTACCAGTTTTTGCTCGATGCCTTCGATGGCGAACTGAACTTCAGCCCCTTCGGATCGTCCGATCCATGCCTTCTGTTGGCGCTTGGTGGAATCGGGCCAATCCAAATCGTCCAGACCTGCAAGCAGTTTTTCCGCATAGGCGGTGATCTTCAGAACCACTTGTCGTAGGTTCTTGCGTTCCACGGGGTGACCGCCGACTTCGGACTTTCCGTCCACCACCTCTTCGTTGGCCAAGACCGCCCGGAGGTTCGGACACCACCAAACCGGTTTCTTGTCCACGTAAGCGAGGCCTCTTTGGAAAAGCTTGAGGAAAATCCATTGCGTCCATTGGTAATAATGGGGGTCCGTGGTGTTGATTTCGCGATCCCAATCAATGGCGAAGCCAATGCTTTTGATCTGCCTACGAAAGTTGTCTACGTTCGCTTGGGTGGTTTCGGACGGGTGGGTTCCGGTCTTGATGGCATATTGCTCGGCGGGGAGACCAAAGGCATCCCACCCCATCGGGTGAAGAACGTTAAAACCGCAAGCCCTCTTGTATCGCGCCAGAATATCGGATGCGACGTAGCCTTCGGGATGTCCTATATGCAATCCGGCTCCGGAAGGGTATGGGAACATGTCCAAGGCATAGTACTTGGTCTTTGCAGACTTATCCTCCGCTCGAAAAGTCTTTTCGTTTTCCCAATATTCCTGCCATTTTCGTTCGATGGTGGAAAATTCGTATTCCTGTTCGTCTTCGGCCATTTTTCAAAAGTTGGAATCATGAACCCTTTTTGACTCCTTGGCAAAAGGAAACAGGCTCTTCGTTTTGAAGGATCAAGTCCGTGGCGCTGGGAGAACGATCTTGGACCGTATTGGCAGCTAGCGATTTTCGAGCATTTTTCTGATCACGCTCATTTCATCGGTAAGTTCCTTCATTCGCTTCTGAAGATCGTCGATGCCATCGCGAATCGGGTCGGGTCGCTTCCGACGTCTTTCGATTTCTTTGCGAAGGGACATTTCTTCGTTTGATTCATCCATGCTGTTCATGATTACACCGATGACCAGGTTGAGAACAATCATCGTGCCGATCAGGACGAAACTTACGAAGAACAAGGAAGCTCCCAACGGGGATGCGGAGGAGTTCGGCGTCCAGATGGCCAAGTCCTCGGGACTGTAACCGTAGGCGTTCGATCCATACATGTTCACATACATCACGTCCGTCCAATCTTCCAATGTGACGACCCGAAACAGTGAAAGCATGGAGGTTTGCAAATTTCTGAAATGAATGGGATCGTTCTCTCCATAAAGAAACACCGCCATGGTGCCGTACACGTAAAAGAGCAGGAAAAGCAGGATGCTCACATAGAACATGGAAGGCAGGCTTTTGAGCAGACAACTGACCAAGACCTGAAGCTTGGGTATGGCGGTCACCAGTCTCAGGACACGAAGGATTCTTGCCAGACGGAGTACGGGAAGAAAAGTTCCTCCCACCGGTAGGACTGGCTCAAGGAGGCAAGCCGCAACAATGGTGAAGTCAAAGACGTTCCAAGGGTTTTTAAAGTAATGGATCGGGCGATTGCCCTCGGCAAGAATCTTAATGAGTGCCTCCAGTACGAAAATTGTAAGAATAATCCCGTCCAGAAGAGTCAGAATTTTTTTATGTTCAAGAGCAAACCCCTTGTAGGTTTGAGCCCCCACCACGATGCCTGCCAAGAGGATGGTGGCGATGATTGTTCTTTGAAAGGTAGCGCTTCGGCAGATGGAGGAACAGGTTGCGCTTAGTGGGAATTTTTTTTCCATTATGGATCTTGAGATTTGGAACGCCTTAGGGCAGACGAGGTCGATTTTGAACGTACAGTGAAGATTCTCAATCGACAGATCAAGCGCGATATGGAGTAAGTTTCCCTCAAACCTCGTTGGGGTGCGTCAATGCTCGGATTAGATAAAACCCGGGCCATGCTTTTTGCGTAGGTCTGGGAGATGCGGAAGAAAGACCTAGA
>NZLE01000093.1 GCA_002692605.1 Opitutia bacterium | reverse complement strand
TATTTCCAGAAAAAAAATGGATTCTCGCGGGTGGTTTAGGTCCAAAAAATGTCGTATCTTCTGTACTTAAGTCTAATGCACGCATGGTGGACTTAAATAGTGCGGTGGAGCAAAGCCCCGGACAGAAAGACTTTGGTAAGATCAAATCTGTTTTTGAAGCTCTTCAACGAGAATCACTAGGAGATTAGAAAAAGAATAATTTTTTTCGATAATATTTGATATTTTATTTCTAGTTACTAGTGATATGTGAATGACTTCCGTTGGAAAAAAATTCCCTGATCTAAATGTAAACGCAATGAACGAAATGGGAGATACTATTTCGATCAATATCTTAAAAAAGTCTCAAGCTGAGAAAAGTAAGATTTTACTTTTTTGGTACCCCAAAGATTTCACTTTTGTTTGCCCTACAGAATTGCATGCGTTTCAGGAGGCATTAAACGATTTTCAAAAAAGAAACACTACAGTAATCGGAGCTTCGTGCGATACGGCGGAAGTGCACTTTGCATGGCTGAATACTCCTAAGGATAGTGGTGGAATTGAAGGTGTAACTTATGATTTGGTTGCCGATAGCAACCGCAACCTAGCGAACACGCTTGGTATTCTCGACGAAACCAATGAAAGGGTTGATGAAGAGACTGGTGTCGTATTAGTTGATGGTGACAGCGTGCCATATCGAGCAACTTTTCTTATCGACGAAGAAGGCACAGTTTTTCATGAAGGTATAAACCATATGCCCATTGGTCGAAATGTTGCTGAGTATCTCCGTCTCATAGACGCTTTCACTCATGTTCAAGAAAAGGGTGAAGTTTGTCCTGCAAATTGGGAAGAAGGAAAAGATGCGATGAATGCTAATCGTGACGGCGTCGCGAGTTATTTAAGTTCACATTAATCAGATGCTTCAGGAATTGTCAGAAGATAACTTGGCTGAACTGATCGAGCAACATCCTCTAGCATTTGTTTTGTATTCTGCCGGTTGGTGTGGGAATTGTAGAATCATGAAACCCAAATTCAAAAAGTTTTCTAACGAATTGAAAGATGTTCCTTTTTTTGTAGTCGATTCGGAAAAGTTTCCTGAATCAAGAAAGCTAGCAAATGTAGATAATTTGCCAACATTTGCCAGTTTCAAAGATGGAAAAAACTTTAGTCAAGTTCAGACTAATAAATTGGATGTTCTAAAGAGTTTTATTGATGAGACTACCTCTAATTAGACATATTTCCGCATTTATAAAAAACAATGACAAGGACTACATTGAAGAGACTCTTGAAGTGCTAGAGCACCTTACGGAGTTCGAAGGTTTGAGCGAAAACGAGCTAGATTCTCTTGGAGAGATTATTTCAAACCTCTATGGTGCTATTGAAGTTGAGAAATCCGTAGAAGAAGGGTTATCCCAAAAAGATGCTTTGAACGAATTTATGAAAAGAGTTCAAAAATCGATAGATCAATGATATCTCATTAATTACTTAAATTGTTTTGCCAATTTGGCCAAATCCTTTGGATCCATGTTGCTCAAGTCGGGCATAGCTTCATTGCCTCCTCCCCCCAAAGCTCCCATCATTTGTTTCATTTTCCCGCCTTTCATTTTCTTCATCATCTTTTGCATTTGGGAAAACTGTTTGATGAGTAGGTTGACGTCCCGGATTTGAACGCCAGCTCCATCCGCAATCCTCTTCCTTCTGGATCCACCAAGAATTCTAGGCAGTCGCCGCTCTTCCTTGGTCATGGAAAGAATGATGGATTCATGCTTGCCCAAAGCCGCTTCCTCCTGGTCACCGACTTTGACGCTCCCCATACCAGGAAGCATCTTTGCAATAGAGCCCATCGAACCAATCTTTTTCATTTGTCGCATCTGGCTGAGAAAATCCTCAAAATTGAATTCTGCCTTGAGCATCTTTTCGGCCATCCGCATGGATTCTTCCTGATCCAAGTTTTCTTGAGCCTTTTCAACAAGCGATACGACGTCCCCCATGCCTAGGATGCGGGAAGCGAGTCGGTCCGGGTGAAAGGTTTCGAATTCATCGATCTTTTCACCAACTCCCATAAACTTGATGGGAGTTCCAGTTACCCGTTTCATGGATAGGGCCGCTCCGCCTCGCGCATCACCATCGACTTTGGTGAGAACAATACCAGTCAAATTCAGTCGCTCATGAAATGTTTTTGCCACATTGACCGCTTCCTGTCCCAAGGCGGCATCCGCGACCAGTAAAATCTCATGCGGATTGATTTCCTTTTTCAATGATTCGAGCTCATCGACCAAATCATCGTCTATTTGCAGTCTTCCCGCGGTATCGAAAATAACCAGATCCGAACCGTTCCTCTTTGATTCCTCCCAACCCTGTCGGGCAATTTGGGGTACGTCCTTGCTTTCTCGGTTAAGGTAACAGGCAAAGTTCTCCTGCTTGGCAAGCACTTCGAGTTGATCGATGGCGGCAGGCCGATAAACGTCACAAGCCACTAGCATGGGCACGCGTCCATCCTTTGCCATTCTTTTGGCCAGTTTCGCGCTTGTGGTGGTTTTCCCGGCACCGTGCAATCCAACCATAAGAACTCGAAGAGGACGGTCGTCTCGAAGGCTCGTACTGCCTTCACCGAGTAATTTGACCAATTCGTCATGTATGATTTTGATGACTTGTTGACCCGGCGAAACGGATTTCAGAACTTCTTGGCCCATACAGGCTCGCTTAACTTCCTCGACGAATTCCCTCGCCGTACGAAAATGAACGTCCGCGGACAACAGGGCTTTGCGTACTTCCGCCAAAGCATCGCTAACGTTTTCTTCGCTGAGCTTGCCCACGCCTCGCAGATTTCGCAGAGAGCGACTCAATTTATCGGTAAGAGACTCAAACATGATGGAATGGGATCATGCCATTAGAGCTTAGTTTGGTGAAGCCATAAATGACGGATTACCTTTCCAATTGCCATTGAATTGATTTTTACCATTATGGTATCCTCTCCATTTATGAAGATTCTAGTTGCTGACCGCATATCCCCTCTTGGCGTTGAATTCTTGCAAAAGCAGGATGGTTTTGAAGTCATGGAAGCCTATGGCTCTGCGCCCGAAAAAGTACTTGAATTGGCGAAGGACGCCTCGGCCATCATCGTTCGGAGCGACACCAAGATCACACGAGAGGTTTTTGAGATCGCAACCGAGCTTAAGGCGGTGGGTCGAGCAGGTGTGGGTGTTGATAACATCGATGTTTCGGCCGCCACGGAGAAAGGAGTTATCGTGATGAATACTCCGGGCGGGAATACCATTGCAACCGCTGAACTCACTTTCACTCACATGCTTTGCGGTACTCGCCCGATTGTCCGTGGGGTTACTGGAATGCGAGAGGGAAAATGGGAGCGCAAACAACTCAAAGGGGCAGAATTAAGAGGCAAAACCCTGGCCGTTCTTGGTCTTGGCCGAATTGGAGCGGAAGTCGCCAAGAGGGCTCTTGCCTTTGAAATGGCTGTGGTTGCCTATGATCCTTACCTGACTTCGGAGCGGGCGAAGGAACTGGATCTTGAAAAAGTGGAATTGGACGAGGCTTTTTCAAAAGCGGATTACTTGACCGTGCATATGCCCATGACGGATCAAACCCGAAATATCGTGGATGAATCTGCGTTTGCGAAAATGAAGGATGGAGTTCGTGTTTTTAATTGCGCTCGGGGTGGAATCATCAAGGAGAGCGCACTGGCCGAAGCTTTGAAAAGCGGAAAGGTCGCATATGCGGGTCTTGACGTTTACGAGCAGGAACCCTTGCCGGAAGATCATGTATTTCGAGAACTTGAAAATTTGAACCTTACCCCTCATCTGGGAGCTTCCACCGCCGAAGCTCAGGAAAGCGTGGGTGTCGAGATTGCGGAAGCGATCGCGGAAGTTTTGAATGGAGGACGAATTCGAAATGCAATCAATATGCCTTCGATCGACCCCAAGGACTTGGAATCTCTGAGCCCCTACCTTGATCTTTGCGAGCGTCTTGGAGCGTTTGCCCGACAAGCGGCCCAGGGCTCCGTGGAAGCCATCCAAATCACCTACTACGGCGGGGTCGTGGATTTCGATTGCGTACCTCTGACACGCGCCGTCCAGAAAGGTTGGCTTACTGGAATTGCGGGTGAAGATGGCATAAATGACGTAAACGCTCCTTTTAAAATTAAGGACCTTGGGATTATGGTGGAGACAACCAAGTCTTCGACTTCCGTGGATTACAATGAACTCATAGAAGTCAAAACCATCTCCAGTGACAAGAGCGAGCAAATGGTTCGAGGTACCGTTCTGGGGAAAACGAATGATCCCCGGATCGTCGAGGTGGATGGCCAAGCCATTGAAGTGCGGCCAGTTGACATCTTGTTGGTGATCCGAAACGTAGATAAGCCTGGGATTGTCGGAAAATTGGGCACAACCTTGGGAAATTGCTCGGTCAACATTGCCAATATGTCCCTAAGCAGGGCGGAAGAAGGTGAGTGGGCTCTTACGATTTGCGAGTTGGACAACCAACCGCCCGAATCCGCTTTACAAGCTTTGGTTGAGGATCCCGATATCCGGGAAGCCCGAGTTTCCCGACAGGGCTGACCGTTTATAGGACAGCCAGAACCTTTCACCCCAACCCCCTCCAACTTTCTGAATGATGCCACTTGAATCCATCGCGGTTGGCCTGATCGGCTACCTTTTGGGCTCGATCCCCTTTGGCGTAATTGTGGCCAAAAGAGCGGGTGTTGACATTTACAGCGTTGGAAGTGGGAACCCGGGAGCCACCAACGTTCTTCGAGAAATCGGAAAACCAGCGGGGTACTTGGTTTTCTTCTTGGATTTTCTAAAAGGCATTCTTGCCACGACCTGGTTTCTTGTTCCGATATTCTCCTTTTCCGGTGACGCAACTTTGGGTCTATGGGGATTGCCTGCGGCGGTTTTGGGGCATACTTACCCCCTCTTCGCTCAATTCCGAGGAGGCAAGGGAGTGGCAACGGCGATGGGTGGTTTGCTGGGAGTTATGCCGGGTTGTTTGCTCATCGGCTTGGTTAGCTGGGGGGTTATCTTTTTCTCGACTCGCTATGTGGCCATTGCCTCGATCGGTTTTGGCTTAAGCTTGCCAGTTTGCGCTTTTGTGAGCTATTGGTCGATTGAAGATCCCGCCGGAGAGGGAGCAAAACTTTTCCTGGCACTTGTGGTCATGGCTTGGATTATCTGGAGACATCGTTCGAATTTGGTCCGATTGCGAGAGGGGACCGAAAACCGATTTGAAAGAAAAACAAAGAAGTGAAGAGACAGTTATCATAATGAACGATACCTCTACCATAAAAGTTGGAATTCTGGGTTTTGGAACCGTTGGGCAAGGAACTTGGAAGCATTTGGAGGAAAATGCGGACTTTTGGGAAAAAATTCTTGGCGTTAGACTGATTCCCTCGAGAGCTTCGGTGCGAACTCTGGACAAGGAAAGAAAAGTCAGAATTCCCTCCGATTTGCTCACCACGGATTCTCAATCGATCGTGGATGACCCTGACATTGACCTCTTGTGTGAGTTGATTGGCGGAATTGAAGAAGCGAAAAGGTTGACTCTGCAGGCATTCTCTTTGGGCAAATCAGTTGTGACCGCGAACAAAGCTTTGATCTGCGAACACGGGGAGGAGCTTTTTCAAGCGGCGGAGGCAGCCGGTGTTCATTATGCGTTTGAAGCGAGTGTTGCGGGCGGTATTCCAATCATTAAGGTGCTGCGCGAGAGTCTGGTGGCAAACGAGTTTCCCCTTATTTACGGTATTCTCAACGGAACCTCAAATTACATTCTCACACGTATGGAAAATGAGGGAGCCAGCTTCGATTCGGTCTTGGACGACGCTCGTGAACTTGGCTACGTTGAGGCGGACGAAGCTTTGGACCTCGATGGCGTGGATGCTGCCCATAAGGCAGTCATTCTCGCTTACTTGGCTCACGGACTATGGGTTGACCTCAAGGACATCACAGTCGAGGGAATCAGTAAGATATCCAATGAGGATTTGAATGCCGCTTTGAAACTGGGGTGCAAGATCAAGTTGATCGGGGTAATCAGAAGAAACTTTGATAACAACCACGTATCGGTGGGAGTTTATCCCGCTTTGGTTCCTATGGCTGAAATCATTGCTCGAACGGATGGCGTTTACAACGGAATCAGCCTCACCGGCTCCGTTGTGGGGACGGTTGTGCTTACGGGAAGAGGGGCAGGTCAGGATCCGACGGCAGGTTCGGTCATCAGTGATCTGGTGGATGTGGTCAAAGGGATTAAGGGCATCAGTGCGTCCTCGAAGCTCGTTCACGTTTCCCCGAACCAATGTTTGCCCGCCCAAGCGATTGAGATCGAGGGCTGTTATTACCTAAGATTGTCGGTTTACGACAAACCGGGGCAGTTGGCAAAGGTTGCCGAATGCCTTGCGGATCATGAGGTCAGTTTGGCTACGGTCTCGCAATCTCCTCAGGGAGAAAATGAATTGGCCAGCATAATTCTAACTACACACCAAACCAACGAACATTCCATTGCTCGAGCGATCGAATCCCTTGAAGGACTCGATGGCGTAAGGGGGAAGCCCGTTCTTTTTCGAATGTTCGACCCAAATCCTGAAAAGGAATGAAAATCGTCGTTAAGAAGTTTGGGGGTACCTCCGTTGGAGACGTCGACCGCATCAAGCGCGTGGCTAAACGAGTAAAGCGAACTTGGTCGGAAGGCAATGCGGTGGTGGTTGTGGTGTCCGCTCGAGCCGGAGTGACCAATTCCCTCATTGAACGAGCCTTCGCCATACAAAAGAACCCGACGGATCGCGAGCTCGACGTTTTGATGACCTGTGGGGAGCAGGAAACCATTGCCCTGACTTGCATGGCTTTGGATGCAATTGGTGTTCCCGCGGTGTCTCGCACTGGTTGGCAGGCGGGGATTCTTACCGAGGGCTTGCATTCGAAATCCAGAATACGCGAAGTTTCCGGCGGTGACATTCGCAAACAATTGCGAGCGGGTAAGGTCGTTGTGGTTGCAGGTTTTCAAGGGATTAACGAAGTGGGTGATTTGACGACCTTTGGGCGAGGGGGTTCGGATTTGAGCGCCATCGCCCTGGCTGGTGCCTTGCGAGCCAAAAGTTGTCAGATTTTCACAGATGTGGAAGGCGTTTTCACCGCTGATCCCAGAATCGTTCCGGATGCCAGAAAGATTGATGCCATCAATTACGAGGAGATGCTGGAACTTGCAAGCAGTGGCTCCAAGGTCATGCAGACCCGAGCCGTTGAATTCGCTCAAAAACATAACATTCCATTTGAAGTACGCTCCACCTTTTCAACCAAATCCGGAACTGCCGTGAAGAAAAAAGTAAAATCCCTAGAGGACACGCTGGTTAGTGGCGTGGCCATAGACAAGAACCAAGTCCGAGTGAGCATCAATGAATTGCCGGACAGACCTGGTGCCGCCGCTGCGGTCTTTAAGGTTATGGCATCCGCTGGTGTTGTGGTCGATATGATCGTTCAAAACGTAGCTCGCAATGGAAAGGCCAACCTGACTTTTACGGTTCCTTCGGAAGATGCGTTTCGGGCTGAAAAAGCTCTCCGGGAGCACTTGAAGGAAGGTGCTGGCGGCAAGCTTGGAAAGAGTACCAACATTGCCAAGATTTCCGTTGTGGGAGTCGGAATGCGCTCCCATTCCGGAGTGGCCTCCAAGTTCTTCGAAGCTCTGGCGAATGTCGGAATTAACATGCTCATGATCAGCACCTCGGAAATCAAGATATCCGTTGCTGTTAATCCTGATAAGGGAGATGATGCCACGAGGGTTGCCCATCAGGCTTTTGGTTTGGGCAAATAGACGATTCAAGTTTCTCGGTCCGTAATGGAATTCGTCAGCACCCGCGGATTGAGCGAACCGGTCGGATTCGTTGATGCCGTGGCTCAGGGCTTGGCTCCGGACGGAGGCTTGTATCTGCCCCGTGACTTTCCTGATCTTTCAGGTCGATTGGAAGCTTGGCAAAGCTTGGATTATCCAAGTCTATGTCACGAGTTCTTCAAACTTTTTGCAATCGATATGGAGGAGTCCGTTTTGAAGGGTTGCGTGGATTCGGCTTATTCCACATTCACTCATCCTGAAATCGCCCCCATCCGTACCCTCTCCAAGAATCTTAAGGTATTGGAACTCTTTCATGGTCCGACTCTTGCCTTCAAGGATTTTGCTCTCCAATTGCTGGGAAACTTGTATGAAGCGCAGATTGCAAGAACTGGAAAGGAGTTGACGGTTTTGGGAGCGACCTCCGGGGATACCGGAGCGGCCGCGATCTCCGGCCTGATCGGTAAGCGCGGCTTGAAGGTTTTCATTCTGTATCCCGAAGGAAAGGTTTCTCCTCTCCAGGAAAGGCAGATGACTTGCACCGGGGCGGAAAACGTTTACCCGATTTCGATCCAAGGTACCTTTGACGATGCTCAGCGCACCGTGAAAGAGATCTTTACCGATTTGGAATTTCGGGAACAGGTCGGATTGTCCGCGGTCAACTCCATCAATTTGGCTCGGATTCTGGCTCAATCCGTTTATTACCTTTACGCTTGGCTAAGGCTTGAACGCATTGAAAGAACCGAAACGACCTTTGTTGTTCCGACCGGCAACTTCGGTAATGTCTTCGCCGGTTGGCTCCTAACGAAAATGGGAGTCGATTTCCATGAGTTCCGGGTTGCAACCAACCGGAATGACGTTTTGCACCGTTTGTTTTCCACAGGTGAATATTCTCTTGGTTCGGTCTCCCAGAGTTTGGCTCCTTCGATGGACATTCAAGTGGCCTCCAACTTCGAACGTTTGCTCTACTTTTTCTTGAATGAGGATACTCACAAGGTCCGTGAGGTGATGGAACTTTTCCGTTCCGAAGGAAGGTATTGCTTTGAGAGGTTTCTTGGAAACGGGTTTTCAAGTTCCAGCGCCTCGGATAAGGAAATTCCCAGACTGATTCGGGAAGTTTGGGATCAATCCGACTATTTGGTGGACCCTCATACCGCCTGTGCCTTCAAGGATTTGCAAGACAATCGTCCTTCGATGATTTTGGCTACGGCCCATCCTGCAAAATTCCCCAAGGTTTATGAGCAGGCAGGAATGAAGGTCCCCAAAACCGCTGTTTTGGAGGAGTTGCTTGCCAAGACTCCACGAACGTACCGTCTATCGGTCGATTCGAAATCAGTTCGTTCCTTTATCGAAGAGAGAACTCTTCGNGCGAATGGATGACCGGTTCTGATTTTGGTNGTGGNCCGGACGAAAAGATCGTTAGNGCTTCACGTATAATCATCGTTCGAGGAGGCGGCTTGGGGGATTTTCTTCTTACACTACCCATCGTCTTCGAAGCACTCTCGAGGTACGAAGAGGTTGTTCTTTTCACAAAGTCCGGATACCGGGAATTATTGACGGGGGATTTGAAAAAAGTATGTGTGCTTGATCTAGACGGCGAATGGGACAAATTGCGTTCTCTGGCGAAGGAGTCCGAACTGATTACCTTTTGGAAGGACTCGGCTTGGTTGAAGGAATCGGAGGGATACAACCTTCGCAAACTTCATACTCTGGAACCCCGACCGACGAGCGAACCACATGTTACAAAGGCCATGTTCGAGAGGTTGGATTGGCGGATTTCTTCGGAAACCCTTCGCGCCCCTTGGTTGGGCGATCGGTGGAACCCTGGCAACGACACCCGTTGGATTCATCCTGGAAGTGGAAGTCCTGAAAAGAATGCCCCATTTGCCCTTTTCGAAAGAAGGGCCAGAGAATGGCTTGATCGGACTCCGAACAGCAGTGTGGTCTTTTCCTTCGGGGAGGCGGACGAATCGGTTCTGAGCCTTGCTCGAGCGAGTGACTTGTCTGCCCATTCTCGAGTCCGACTGAAGACTTTCGAGACATTGGGCTCTTTCAAGAATGCTCTTGTTGAATCCGCCTCGAATTTTGTCGGCAATGACTCCGGGCCCTGTCACTTGGCTTCGATGTTGGGCATTCCAACGGACGTTTTTTTCCGCTCCACCAACCCCATGGTGTGGAAACCTCTCGGTCCGAGAGTGCGGGTCTACTTGGATGACTCCGGAGCCAACAGAATCTTGTAGGAAACGGAATCGACCAATGCCTCCCAACTGGCGGTAATTACATTATCACTGACTCCCACCGTTCCCCAAGTCCGCTCTCCGTCGGTTGATTCGACGTGTACCCGGGTGATCGCATCCGAGCCGAGATTGCTTTCAAGAATTCTAACCTTGAAATCAACCAAACGAACCTCTCGAATTGAAGGAAAGTCACCTTCCAAGGCTTTTCGCAGGGCGTGATCCAATGCGGAAACAGGTCCATTGCCTTCGGCCACCGTATGTCTTGTCTCATCTTGAATGCGCAACTTCACGGTTGCCTCGGAAGAGGTTCTTTCGGAGCCTTTGCCTCGGCCCACACCCACATGATAACCCAGTACTTCAAAGGCGGAATTTTCGCCTCGTAGGAATCTTCTGAGCAACAGATCGAAGGAGGCATCCGCGGATTCGTATTCATAGCCTTTGAATTCCATTTGTTTGAGTTCTTCCAAAAAGGATTTCATTTCCGGAGATCGCCCGTCGACCTTCATGCCCATTTCCTTAGCCTTCATCATAATGCTGCTTCGTCCTGACATATCGGATACCAAAACCCGTGTGCGGTTGCCGACGATTGCAGGATCGATGTGCTCGTAACTCCGGGTCGATTTGGATGCGGCATCCGCATGCACACCTCCCTTGTGGGCGAACGAAGCGGTGCCTACGTATGGAGCCCGGATATCGGACCTCAGGTTGGTTGCATCATCGACGAACAATGACAAATCTCGCAGCTTTGACAAATGTTTGCGGCAATTGGTCTCTATGCCCATCTTAATTTCAAGGTTTGGAATGATACTGGTTAAGTTGGCGTTTCCATTTCTCTCTCCATAACCGTTCATGGTCCCTTGCACCATCACAGCTCCGGTTTCGACACCAGTCAAACTGAGCGCTACACCAACACCGGCATCATTGTGACAATGAACGCCGATTTTGGACCGTGGGAACCTTTCGACCACGGTCGAGGTGATTTCTGTGAAGGGTCTGACGAGTTTGCCTCCATTGGTTTCGCAAAGAGTGAGAAAGTCCGCGCCACCTTTTTCGGCAGCCTCAAGGGTGGACAAGGCATAATCCGGATTATCCAGATAACCGTCATAGAAATGCTCGGCATCGTAAACCACCTCCTTGCCCTGCTCCTTGAGATAGCGGACCGTATCTTCGATCATAGCGAGGTTTTCTTCGGGTGTGGTTCGAAGGACGTCCGTGACGTGAAGCAACCAGGTCTTTCCAAAAATCGTGACTACGGGCGTGGACGCCTCTAGCAAAAGTTTTACCTGGGCATCTTCATCAACGGGAGTTGACGCTCTTCGAGTTGAACCGAAGGATGCGATCTTTGCGTGGCTAAGATTCAGATCTCCGGCCTGTTCGAAAAAAGCCATGTCCCTTGGATTACTGCCCGGCCATCCTCCTTCAACGTAGTCGATGCCGAATTGATCAAGTTTTTGGGCAACGCGGAGTTTGGCAGCTACTGTGAAGGAAACTCCCTCGGCTTGAGAGCCGTCTCTCAAGGTTGTGTCGTAAATGAGAACTTTATTTTGGGTCATGATGAAATTTTCAGAATCTTCGAGAGTCGATCGCCATCCATTACTCGGAACGTTTTCCGGGTATCGGACGGCAAGGAAGAAAGCCCGAGTCTCCAAACTGCAGGAAGGAGATCCCGGGCTAGGAAATTCGCCAAAGAATGCTCAAGCGCGAAGCTGATGCAAACGAGTCTGATCGGGATAAAGGCATTTTGATACGATAAAGTCCGTTCTGTACTTGGCAATTGCAAACGAAACGCATTAGATTCTCTCCCTAGATGAATCCTAAGATCCATTTGGGTTATGAATTGTATCGATCTTTGCGAAGAGGCTTTTTCAAAACTCTTTTGGTGGATTACGGTCAACCAAAGCCGATTCGTCTAAAGGGGGGAGTACTCCTTGCCTTGGCCTTGGATTTGGCCAAAGAAATTAAAAAGGAAATTCCGGGAAAGCGGGTAGGGGTGGTCTTACCCCCTGGAGTTGCAGGTGTTCTGTCCAACGTCGCCTTGTTGTTGGCTGACAAATCACCCGTGAACCTGAACTTCACTTTTGGATCGAAAAATTTACGATATGCAATGAAGAAGTCGGGAGTTGATGCAGTGTTGTCCGCGTCTTTGATGCAAGAAAAATTTCCTCAATTTCCCTGGCCTCCGAATGTCTTGGATATTGGAGATTGGCTTCGTGAAAAAAGTCGCAAAAAAGCGGAATTAGCCTGGGAAACGCTGTTGGTTTTGGTTTTGCCTATGCGTTTGCGTCTCAAACCGAGGAAAGAGTTCGAGGGAAATGATTCGGAAGGAGCTTTGCTTTTTACCTCAGGAAGCTCGGGTAATCCAAAGGGCGTGGTTCTTTCCCATGGCAACCTGCTTGCGAATTGCGATCAAATCGCAGGCCTTGAAATTTTTTCAAGCACGGACAAGATCTTGGCAAACTTGCCCCTTTTTCATTCCTTTGGCTTTACGGTTGCCACGATTCTTCCCTTGATGAACCGGTTGACTATGGTGTGCGCTCCATCTCCACTGGACTTAAGGACAAGTTTGCGAGCGGTCCGGTCCGAAGCGGTCCAAGTGATCCTGGGCACTCCCACTTTTCTGAAGGGATACTTGAGAAAAGCAAAGAAGGGAGAGGATCTCAAAAGCGTTCGTTACGTCATTGCCGGAGCGGAAAAGACTCCTTCCGGATTTAAGGAAAAATGGGAATCCTTTTGCAATTGTTCCTACCTCGAGGGTTATGGTCTGACGGAGACTTCGCCCGTAGTTTCCTTCAACCTGCCCGATTCGATTTCACCCCTAGGGTCAGCCGGCAAGCTTTTGCCTGGAGTCGAGATCAGGACTTTGGACGTCGAGACCGAAAGACCCTTACCGAGTCATCAAAGCGGAATTCTGTGTTTTCGAGGACCAAACGTCTTTGGCGGATATCTTGATTCCCCCGAGGAAACGAATCAGGTATTGGATAAGGACGGATGGTTCAGAACCGGTGACTTGGGTAGAGTGGATGACCGTGGATACTTGTTTGTCGAAGGCAGGCTTTCCAGGTTCTCCAAGATCGGAGGGGAAATGGTCCCTCATGAAAAAATCGAGCGGGAAGTCATGGAGTTTCTAGGGGCCAAGCAGGAAGAGCATCAGGTTTGCGCCATCGTCGGGATCGAAGACCAAGCCAAGGGTGAGCAACTTGTGCTTTTGACCACTCGTCCAGTCGAAGCCGAGGTCCTTCGGGATAAACTCTCTGGTCGGGGATTTCCGAACCTGTGGATTCCCAAACGAATCAAACTGATTGAAGAAATCCCTAGTCTTTCAACCGGTAAGTTGGACTTGAGGAAAATTCGCGAGTTGGCCGAGGCGGACCACGAGAATAAGTGAAGCCTAGGATTGGCCAATCATGATTCCACGAATCAGATCCTGAATGCCAATATTGAGCTTTTGAGCCTGAGCCAGAATTGCAATGCTTGACTGCATGCGCACCTGACGGGTTGCGAAGCGGTTGCTCTCCAAAGCGACGTCCGTGTCCTCAATTCGGCTGACCGCCAATTCGCCCTGAGTGATCTTCCCGTTCAGGTTGTCGATTTCCTTTTCCAGTCGGCTGAGGTTTGCTCCAGTGTACGATCGTTCGTCAGCAAGATTTTCCAAAAGAAGTTCCAATTCGCCAAGAGTCGCAACCGCACTGCTGATCGAATCGAGATTGTAGGTAGCGACGTCGGAGATGGTAATGGTATCCACACTTTGCAAATCGTAAGTCAGCCCCGCTCCATCGATCAGGGCAGTCAGGGATCCGGTGTCCTGTTCTTCGACGTATGCGGATTGGGCCGTACCCGTAGCATCTCCGATGACCGCTTGAGCGCCCAAGGCAGTACCTCCGCCCTCATCGCTTCCTCGTATGGAACCGGTATCGGCATTGCCCAGCAAACCCGTGTCATTCAAGTTTTGAACGAAGGCTTGACCCGCAGCTCCCTTGAAATCAGTAAGGAAGGCATTGTTCCCCGCATACCCGATGCCTCCATGTGCAGTGAAATAGGCATCAATACCGCTGTTGGCGGCGCCTTGACCAGTATCAAACCCATTCTTCATCCATTGAGTCATGTGTTTGATTCCATCACCAAATCCAGCTGCTTGGATCTTGGAATGCAGGTACTTTACAGCCAAGTAACCCGAGGCATACTGTTCACCCGTTGACCAAGTTTCATTGCCCGTTCCGATGGCTCCGTTCAGGGCTGCGTAGTCGTCCCCATTAGAAGCAAGAATGGAAGCAGCGCTGGCATCAGCGCCATGAATGAATTCGGCCAATCCTTCCTTGAACCATTTTCCGCTACTTGCGCCATCCCCCACGATGTCTCCGTAATACGAGTTTTGGGCCTGCATGGCATGAACCATCTCATGAGCAACGACTCGATCGGCCGTGGAAGCGGGTTGGGTGTGAGGGGCAGAGAAGTCAGGTAGATCGAACTGCATTTCGATTACGTCAGCGGTGCCGTTGGCGGGATTCTGCGAAGTCATAACGAAAGCGGCGTATCCGCCCGTATCCTTTTCGTTCACAATCAGATTCCAAGAGTCGGATGGATCGACGGTCCATCCGTAATCCTGAATGATTTGTTCTTCGGATGCCTTAAGCCAATGCGTAGTGAGGCTCTCGATGAACTGCTTCTTGTCCGCGCTAAAGGCTCCAGCCCCGAACAGGTTGACTCCGTTGAAGGTTTCGCTTTCCAATTCCTCCAGTTGTTCGGCCAATTCCAAAAACTCCTTGTTGTAATTCTCGCGATCTCCGTCGCTGGTGGTGACGTCCAAAGCGCGTGTGGCCAATTCGTTCATCCGATGCAGGATTTCCCCCACTTGGGCAAGAATACCGTCCTGTGTTTGAGAGTAGGAAACGAGGTTTTGCAAATTTTGCAGATTCGCCAAATCCCTCTTATGTTTGGACCCGATCTTGGCAACCTGACTGTGAGCCCCGCTGTCCTCTCCCGGATTCACGATGCGTTTTCCTGTGGATAACTTACTCAGACTGTCGTTGAGTTCTACTTTGTTCCGATGAGTTTCGAAGACAAGTCCGGTCAGGTCATTGTTAACGGGGGAGAGCATACTATATGAGATTCTATTCTCTTATAGTCGACCTGGTCGTAGTTGAGTTTAGCCTTTTGGAAAGAAAACTCTATTTTGGCTGGGACTTTTGGTAGGCCGGCCGGGACTCGAACCCGGAACCAATGGCTTAAAAGGCCACTGCTCTACCGATTGAGCTACCGACCCGCAACAAGAAGGAAGAAATTATAGGAGGTGTTTTGAA
>NZLE01000092.1 GCA_002692605.1 Opitutia bacterium | reverse complement strand
ATACGAAAATGAATTGCCCCCCGGCGCCTCTTCCTTGAATGCATGGGAATTTCCTTTCACCAACTTCCCGAACCTGGCTCCACCAGAAGTATCCATAGAAATTGGTTGGACTCGTTTGAACCAAGGGAGACGTCGCCTGTTTGATGAATTCCTTGGGGAGGTGTTGTTTTCCATCCCATAATCCTTGGTTCAAGGTAAGCAATCCCATCTTGATCATGTCTCTGGAAAGAACGCTCGATCCGGCGGCGGATTTGGGGAAGCCGCTAAGATCCTCTTGCCACCCGTAATTTACAATTCCCATTGGTTTGAGCAATTGATTGCGAATGAAATCTTCCGCTGATCCCGGTACTACTGATTCCAGGACCTGCATCGTCAGGACCGTATCGGCGGATTGATATTTAAATGGCTGTGGCCTTTGACTGGAGATTGGATTGGTGAACTGAAGATAGGCCCGGGCTTGTCCCTGTCCTTTGAGTAAATCTGGTTTACGGACGATCTCCCCGATCCTCTTCTTGGGCAAACGAATTCCTGAACTCATCTGCATTGCTTGATGAAGGGTGATCTGTTCGGCTCCTTTTGCCAATTGGTCAGGTTCAATCTGGTCGAGGAAGGAAACGACGGGTTTATGGAGATCTTCCATGGTCATATGCCCCAGTTGTATGGCCCGACCAATGGCATACGCCGTGTAGGACTTGGTGATGGACATTTGATAATGGGGGTAATTGGCCCTGCCTTTACGGTAATATGACTCGAGGATCAGTTTCCCCCGGTGAGCGATCAAGAGACTGTCCGTATTTCCGAATTTGGGGTTTCCTGAGGGTTCCGCAAGAGATTGGGCATAGGAAAGAATTCTTCCTCTATCTTCCCCCCCGGCCCCGAGTTTTGCAATTTGCAATTGATCCCGACGGTCTCTGGGAAAGGAATTGATGAAGGGTTTTTTGAGATAGGGGAGACCTTTTTCGTTCTCAAAGGAAACGTCCTTGGCGTTCAGGTCTATGACTTCTGGACCCAACCCGTTGTCGGCCAAATTGTGGCTAAGGCAAGAGGTCAGGGAAAGGCTGAGAAGGAATGCGGTTTTCAAGGATTTGGGTCGGATGGGCGCTATGCTCGTAGAAAGAACCCGAGTGCAATGAACTTGACTGTGGTTCTTCAAAGTTACGATAAGTAAATGATGAAGAAACTATCTTTCCTTTCACTTGCCTTCGCAACCTTAACCTGTGGTCTTTTCGCAAAATCAGACCCCATCATCCGAAAGGAAATCCGAGAGCAAAACGGCCGCAAGGTCGAATACATGTTCATCGATGGAATCAAGGTGCATGAGTCGGACCCCGAGAAGCAACCTCAACCCCCAGTGGTCGAACCGAAACCTTACGACGCGAAGGCGGCCAAACCGCCCAAGGGTGCGGTCGTCTTGTTTGACGGTACCAAGAAAACCTTGGGGAATTGGCAGGCGGGGAATGGGGGCCCCACCAAATGGAAATTGATCGAAGGCGCCCTTGAGTCCGTTCGTGGCGGAGGCTATTTGATCAGCAAGCAAGAGTTTGGTTCCTGCCGGTTGCACGTTGAATTTGCAACTCCCAAGGTGGCCAAGGGAAGCGGTCAGGGTCGCGGAAACAGCGGGGTCTTTCTGATGGGGCAATATGAGATACAGGTTCTTGATTCCTACGAGAACGTCACTTATCCGGACGGACAGTGCGGAGCTTTGTACGGCCGGGCCAAGCCACTCGTCAATGCGTCTCGTGGACCTGGGGAATGGCAAACTTATGACGTCACCTTTCATCGGCCGATCTTTGATGATCAGGGTAAGGTCATCCGCAAGGCCAAGTTTCACGTGGTGCACAACGGACATGTGATCCATGATCACTTGGAACTCAGTGGCGGAACCGGTTGGCGGGGACCGCACTCCATTTCGGAATACAAAAAGCATGGGGATAAGGGTCCTTTGAAAATGCAGGATCACGGAAACCCGGTCCGTTTTCGAAACGTCTGGATCATACCCTTGAAGGATTGATTGTTTGATCGGAGCCTAGGCCGGTTGCCTGCAGACCTTGCGAATGCGTGCCGATCAATGCCGAGGATTTCTTTGCGGCACTCGTTCTTGCTTCGAAAGTTTAAACGATTAGTGTGTCGGCTTTTTTTATGACTGCTTGGTTGAGAGTGAGACTTCTGACGCCGGTTCGTTCGGTTGCCTTGTTTTGTTTCCTGCCATTCGTCCCTTCGGCTTTGGCAGAGCAAGAAACTCATTCTTCGTTTGAGGTGCAGTCAACTCCCCGGACTCTTTCTCCACTGATGGAGAGAGAACTCAGGGGATGCTTCGACTTCTTTTGGAAAGAATGGAATGCGGATCCCCAAAGCCCGACCTATGGAATGACCAATGGCGACTACGTAGGCATGAACAAGTACAGCCCCATTGCCATAGAAGAGCAGGGCTTTTACTTTGCTGCCATAATAATCGGGGTTGAACGGGGTTGGATTACGCGTGAGGAAGGAGAGAAACGAATTCTGATCACTTTGCGAAGTCTCGCTAAACTTGAGCGCATCCGTGGCTTTTGGTACCATTTTATCGATCAGGATTCCGGAAAGAGAGGTTGGAGGGATTCGAAAAACGTCGAGCTGAGCAATGCATCGACTGGAACCATGCTCCTTGGCGCGCTTGCCGCCTCGGAATACTTTGGTGGCGAGATCGAGAGTCGAACCCAAAGGATGTATGCGGAGATGGATTGGAAGTGGTTCACCAACCCGAGGACCAAGCATCCCTATCTGGCCTGTTATCCGAAGGATCTTCCGTCCAAGGTTCCTCCCGGCATAACCGAGGAGGGGATGTTCGGCGGATGGTCGGCCTATGCCGAGCACATCTTTCTCTACCTGCTTGCGGCCGGTTCCCCAAACCCCGATTATTCGACGGGAGCGGATTCCTACTACGCCATGAGAACTCCGAAAGGAAGTTACAAGGGAGAGGAGTTTATCTTTTGCGGTACGGGTTCCGCCTTCACTTATCAATGGACCCACGCCTTCATCGATTTTCGAAATCTTCGCGACAAGCTAGGTAGGAATTGGTTTGAGAATTCGAGACATGCGGCGCTGGCCGCCCGGCGATATGCGATCGATAACGCTCATCGGATCAAGGGTCTGGGACCCAATTCGTGGGGGATGTCCGCTTGCATAAGTCCAACGACCGGTTACAGCGGCCAGTACGGTTCTCACCCCATTGGTCATGGGCATCCATTACTCGAGGATGGAACCGTCGCTCCCTACGGCGCCTTGTCTTTTCTCCCTTTCACCCCGAAGGAATCGATCGATGCCCTTGAGTATATGTACCGTATCCCCGGCTTGGTTGGAAAGTACGGTCTCTATGATGCCTACAGTTATCAGACGAAAGCCAAAGGCGACCAGCCTTGGATCGCCGAGAGTTACCTGGGCATTGACAAGGGTTTGGTTCTACTGATGTTCGAGAACTATTCCACTCAGTTAATTTGGAAATTGCTTCATCAAAACAATCACATCCGAAAAGGCTTTGAAGTACTTCTGTTCGAGCGCAAGCCTGACCGTTAATCTTTGAGGGGAGGCGGGTGGACCAGACCAACTGATTCCATGCTTTGGGTTTCTTAAATGGAGTTGCTTTCCTGATCTTCCTGCCTCTACTACAAGTAAACCTCCCTTGATCTTTGCCGTTCATAACATGAAAGCTCGTTATCCATTACTACTCTCCATTTTCATTTCCTTGAGTATTCTCGTACTTAACGGCGCAAAATTTCCAGCTCCCCCCGAGGTATGGAAGGATTATGATCCGGATCAGGGTGATTTTAAGGAGGAAATTGTCCGTCAGGAAACCAAAGACGGGATCCTACGCAAGGAATCCTACTTCAGTGCCTACGTGAACGGCGAAGAGGTGCGGGTGTTTTGCAAATATGCAGTCAAAGCCGGAGCTCAAAAGGCACCCGGATTGTTGAATGTTCACGGTTGGATGGGTGGTCCCGCGATCGATATGAAATATGTGAATGATGGATGGGCCGTGATGGCTCACGATTATTCCGGTATCAATAAGCGGAGTGATTATACCCAGTATCCAAATGCTTTGGCCCACGGTCATATGGAAGCCAAAAAAATGGGCCATCAACTAATTTATGACCGTATGCCGGATGGCAGCCAAACCACGAATCCCAAGGCGACCTCTCATTATTTATGGAATGCGGTGCAACGGAGAGCCCTCAGTTATTTACTCGCTCAAAAAGAAGTGGATCCGAATCGTGTTGGCGCCAAGGGTTACTCCTATGGGGGTACCATTATGTGGAACCTCGGAATGGATTCCCGGGTCAAGGCGATCGTTGCTTACTTTGGGATTGGCTGGATCAACTATTATCGCGACCGTGCGGTATGGATGCATAACAATCCATACCGCGAACCTGTGAAAACACCGGGGCAACAACTGTATCTTTCGGCAGTGGCTCCCCAAGCCCATGCGGCTCATATCACTGCGGCCAGTCTTTGGCTGAACGGTTCCAACGATCATCATGGAGGCCATGAACGGGGATGCGAAACTTTTACGAAATTTAAGCCTGGAGTCCCCTGGGACTTTGCGGTCCAGGCACGCGGTCATCACAACACCGAAAAGCTCGGAGATAATTGTAAGCTATGGTTGGAGAAACATGTGCTTGGCGAAAATCATTTCTGGCCGAAGCGCCCGAAGTCCCAAATAAAACTGGATGCCGAAGGTGTGCCAGAGCTGCGCCTGACTCCTGCAAGTTCCACGGAAATCAAGGAACTGCAAGTTTATCAATGCTTGAAGACGTCCAACAACATTGCACGCTTTTGGAGAGACGTGGATTCGGTCAGGCAGGGGAACACATGGGTGGCGAAGTTACCGGTGATGAACGTGGATGACTATGTGTTTTCCTATGCCAATATCCGTTACAAGAATGACTGTGTTCTCTCCTCTGATTTTGAGGCGGTCATTCCAGCGAAACTGGGCAAGGCCGTGGCTACGGATAAAAAATCCGATTTGATTTCCGCGGGAACCGGGCAATGGTCCAATGTCGGACCAGCCGAAGGCGTCGGGGGCGTGCAGGGTTTTCGTCCTTTGGACAATCGCAGGGGAACCAGCAACATCCAGTTTTCCGATCCAAGATGGAAAGCGCCTCAGGGATCCAAGCTGAGCTTTCGTTTTTATTGCACCCAGCCACAGGAAATAGTTCTAAGCGCAAACCGCCGATTTACCACCGATCTCGAGATCACCGCTGCCAATGACTGGCAAAGCATGACCCTCCAGGCCAAAGAGTTAATCAGTCATGGAGTTGGGCTAGGGGACTGGTCTGTGGCGGACAGTATTGGAATCATGCCCAAGGCGGATTCCGATATCACAAAAGTGATTTTTGCCGAGTTCAAGTGGGTGGAATAACCCCTATTCCCCCTCGATGATTCGAATGTGGTTTTTGCTATGGGTACGGAACCAGACCTGCGCCTCGTCCCAGCGTGGCTTTTCCAGTTCGGCCTTCCAGTCCTTGAGTTGAGCAATCATTTTTTCGGAACGCCTTTTTTGGGCATGGATCAGGTTTTGTGATTCTCCAATGTCCTTCTTCAAGTTGTACAGGGCGTATCCGTAGTCTTGGACGTAAATCAATTTCCATGGCCCGTCCCGCATCGCTGAAAACCAGAGCTTGTGCCAGTAGAGGTATCTGTGGGGTTCATGATTTTTTTCCCCCCGTATGAATGGAAGAAGATTCACTCCATCCAAGTTTTCCAAATCGGCTTCCTGAGCCCCTGCCGCGGCCAATGAAGTGGGCATGACGTCCAAAGAGATCATCATCGGATCAAAGGTCTTGGGATTTCTGAACGTCTTGGGCCAATGTGCGAAAAACGGAACCCGGGTTCCGCCTTCGAATTTGATACCCTTGTGTCCGGCCAACGGCAGGTTGATCGATGCATTTCCGGTAGCGCCTCCGTTGTCACTCAGAAACCAAATCAAGGTATTTTCAAATTCCCCGGCGGCTTTGAGGGCATCGAGCAGTTGCCCAATCGCACGGTCCATTGCCCAAATCATCGCGGCGTAGCTTCTTCTTTTGGTATTCTCAATGGATGCGAATAGGGCCTTGTCTTCCTCGGTGGCATGCATCGGTCCGTGCGGAGCGGTGAAGGAGTGGAAGAGAAAGAAGGGTTTGTCGTCTTTTGCATTGATGAAATCGATCGCCTTTTGTCCGAATACGTCAGTCAGGTAGCCATCGAATTTGACCGGCTTCCCATTCTCTTCAATCGCTCTGACGTTGCCTGGCTTATCATCGTTTTTGGCATTGTAGAAATAACTTCTCGAACCGGATCGCAGACCGTAAAAATAATCGAAACCTCTTCGAGTCGGATAAAATTCATCCTGATTCCCCAAGTGCCACTTGCCGATCAACCCAGTCCTGTATCCCAGTTTTTTGAGACGGTCCGCCATGGTGATTTGCTCTAGATCCATACCATCGGAAGGGGGGGGGGAATTCGCCTCATGCCCAAAGCGCTGCTGGTATCGCCCGGTCATCAAGCCGGCGCGGGAAGGACTGCAGACGGAGGCCGAGACGTGGCCATCGGTGAAGCGAATTCCGTTTTTGGCCAAACTGTCAATATGGGGCGAACGAATATCATCCGATCCCTGATATCCAAGGTCNGCCCACCCAAGATCATCCGCCANAAGGATNATAANNTTTGGCTTATCCTTTGCCGAAAGAGAAATCGTTAAGCACAATANNNTCAAGTTGATCGAAATTCTNTTCATTCTTTTAAAGGNACCCGAGTGTAGGGGCTGGAAATATANGTTNTATAAGACGATTCTTTGTATCGAAGCGTTTTGCGGTGGTTACTGAAGAAATCNATGCGTTTGGCTTTNGGNTCAAGNTNGATGGTGGCGGACCATTGATCACCATNTTTTTTCATTTCCATGGTTTGATTGTCNGGGATCATTTCACTCANGTAGTTGGGACTGCCGTCGGGAGCCCGGTNGAAGATCCACCAGATACGACCACTTTCCTCACCCGAACCCNGGGCGAAGGATACACTTACTTTNAAAGTTTTGCCTTTGAGTTCGCTTTTCACTTGAGGGGGGGCAAGCAGGTCACCCTTGACCTCATCGGGAAAGAAATGCTTGAGCATGAAGCCGGCTTTGTTCTGTTGATCCCGTTCGATTTTTGGATGGCCCCGTTTCCCATGCCCGGAATTGGCCCCTAGATAAACGGGGATGGTTGGATGGTGTTTCCCACCCCAGGCCATATCGAAGGCAACGAAGTCATGAGTGCCGGGATGAAAGAGCATGTCCACCCCTCTTTTTCTCAAAGCTTTCAGGTTTCGGGATATGAAGACTTGATCCGAAACCTCACGGGCGAAATTTTGCAACTCTGTCCAGGTGCCGCCCGCATCCAAAACGCGTTCGTTGAAATTGGGACCGAAATGTCCGCCCGTAAACCCACCTTTTCTTCCGGGTTGAGACCGCAGTTCATTCCAGGCTTTTTCGTCATTGAGACGAAGGGGGGAGTCCCAGATCGGGGAGACGGTGGCATGCACGGCCGTCATTCGCTCGTCGTGAAGAATCGCCATCGAAGGAGAGGCTCCGTTTTTCGATCCGCCGGACGCGGCGACTTTGCCCTTTTCGAAATGATCCTTTTCCGCGTATGCGGTGGTGATGGCGCGCATCAAGGTGGCGGGCCATGCCCAGTATTGAATTTTGAATCTGGGATTGAGGCTCTCGGCAAATCGTTTCTCACTGGCCTCGGACAATGCTCGTTGGCCATAGGTCCCCGGTTCCTGAACCACGGTGACGACAAGGCCGACACCGCCCTCCAAAAGTTCACGCTCGGTGGGGTTGGGTCGGGCATCCTTTTCCAGTCGTGAAGGGGTGCTTCCTCCGGTCAGATGAAACCCTTTGGCTTTGCGGTTGGCTGGCGCGACCATGCGGACCGGCACACGGTATTCCTGTCCGGGCCATAAGTCTCCCACGTTGATGGTAACCAGTTTCTGCCGGGTTGCGATGGGGCCTTGTACCTTGTGCCAGTCTTGCAGAACTTTAATTTGAAGGGTGCTTGGGTCGCGGATTTCCTCCATATCGAAGACCTTCGTGCCGAAGGCTGATAAGGAGAAAAAGTGGCTTAAGAGGGTGGCGATGACAATTTTACGCATAATAAAAAGTTTCTAAGTTACCTTTATTTTTTCTTATTTTTTGGAACCTTCAATACCTTTCAGCCACTTTTCCAGGTCCGGCAGGGCTTCGGCTTCCGATTCGTCAATGATGGGAGAAGGATCGGGCATTTGAGCATTAGGGCGTATCTCGCTCTCAATCTTGCTGAAGAATTTTTTATTCTTGTCGCTCAGTTTTTTCAGCACCTCAGGATATTCCTTCGCAATGTTGTGAGTTTCCCCAAGGTCTTTCTCGAGGTCGAACAACAGTTTTTCGACCATCTTCCATTTACCGAGCCTGTAGGCATTTTTCTGCTTTGCATTATGCGCAAAGCCCTCATGAGGTGATTTTGCTGTGTCGGGATTCAGAAAGAGGTCAGATAGATCGCGCCCGTCAATCTTGTTGCCCGAAAGTTTACCGCCGCAGAGTTTGGCGAAAGTCGGTAGCAGATCGGAGCTGACCCCAATTTCGTGAGAGACCTTACCTGCAGGAATGGATTCCGGCCAGTGAATCAGGAAGGGCGTTCGCGGACCGCCCTCGTACACAGAGCCTTTGCCTCCATTTAGCGGCCCCTTGCTCGTCCCCCTCGATCCACCATTATCAGACATGAATAGGACGATGGTGTTTTTCTCGACTCCCAGCT
>NZLE01000091.1 GCA_002692605.1 Opitutia bacterium | reverse complement strand
AACGGTCAAATGCACAAGATGGATTTGTGCGAGAGTTGCGCTCATGCCAAAGGAGTCACCAACCCCGAGAATTTGTCCATCGGATCCTTGATGGACAAGGACGAACTGATAGGGGATGCTTCGGGAACTGCCATGGTCTGCGAGAGTTGCGGTACCACGCATCAGGATTTCAAAAAAGGTGGCCGCCTGGGTTGCGAAGCTTGTTACCATGTCTTCAGACCCGTATTGGATCCTCTTTTGGACGGAATGCATGCGGGAATCAAGCATTTTGGCAAAGCCCCCGCAGGCTCTGAAGTACGCATCGATTTCGATCGGGAAATGAGTGGTTTGAAAAAAGCCCTCAATAATGCGGTTGAGACCGAGGATTTTGAAAAAGCGGCGGAATTGCGTGACCGCATCAAGGACTTGGAAAAGGAATTGAAAGCGGCTGAGAAAGTTTCCTAGAAAACATGTTTCACAAAATTTTCAGCGGAGAAGGTTCCTCCAAAAAGGGACCAAAGTCAATTCCGGTGACTTTGAGCACAAGGATTCGTCTCGCTCGCAACCTTAAGGAATTTCCTTTTCCCGGTCGTGCCGAAACGTCTCAGAAGCGAGCCGTTTTGTCCAAGTGCATGGAAGCAATGAGCGGTCTCAAGGGGCTCAACGAGTCAATGTCCGTGGAAGTGGATGATTTGACTGAATTGGACCGCCAGATTCTCGTTGAGAAACATTTGATTAGTCCGGAACTGTCTCAAGTTGAAGAGGGCTCGGGGATCGTGCTTTCGGAAGACAGGAATTGTTGCATTATGATCAATGAAGAGGATCATCTGCGCATTCAGGTGCTGCGTCCTGGCTTGGATTTTGGGAGTGTTTGGAAAAGAGTGGACGAATTGGATACGGGTATCGATTCGGCGGTCAGTTACGCCTTTGACGGAGATTTGGGATTTCTCACCGCATGCCCGACCAACCTGGGAACTGGAATGAGAGCCTCGGTCATGATGCATCTTCCGGGCCTGGTCATGTCCAAAAATATGGATAAGGTGATCAATGCGGTCAACCAACTGGGGATTGCGGTCCGCGGGTTGTTTGGAGAAGGCTCGGATGCGAATGGCAGTATCTTTCAAATCTCCAATCAGCAAACCCTCGGCGAATCCGAAGGCGCCATCATCGAGCGATTGGACAACACTCTTCAAAACATCGTCAGGCAGGAAAACTTCGCCCGAGAAAAACTACTTCAGGACGATCGGTTCCGTTTGGTCGACAAGATCAGTCGGGCCGTTGGGAATCTGAAAACCTGCTATCTCATACAAAGCTCCGAAGCGATGGATCATCTTTCCCTCATCCGTTTGGCCGCTGATTTCAAAATGATTCCGGAGAAGTATCGCGCTCTGGCCGACCGTATGTTCATCGAGGTGCAACCCGGGCACGTTCAACTTGCCGCTGGCAGACAAGTGGATCCTGCGGACCGGGATCATCTCAGAGCCGAATTGCTTAGAAAGGAATTCGTTCGGGCTCCCTTGATTGTCCCGGGCGGAGCAAGTTGACTTTCACCCGCAATGGAACTATAAATTAGTTATGTCCGAACCGATGAGTAATTTTACGCCACGAGCCCAACAGGTGCTCGCCCTCGCAAGAAAGGAAGCGGACCGTTTTCACCACAATTATGTGGGAACGGAACATTTGCTTCTTGGTCTGATTAATTTGGGGCAAGGTGTCGCCGTTAACGTTTTGCAAAAAATGGGCCTTGATTTGGACACGGTCAGGCAAGCCGTGGACGAGCAGGTCGGGTTGGGTCCCGAGGCAAAGCCTTCGGGAAACGTTCCCTACACTCCCCGTGTCAAAAAGGTTTTGGCTTTGGCGGGTAAGGAAGCCAAGGGACTTAATCACAGTTACGTCGGAACCGAACACATACTCTTGGGTCTGCTCAGAGAAGGTGAGGGTGTTGCCGCTCGAGTTCTCAAATCTTTGGACATCGACGTGGATCGTTGCCGAAATGAGATTCTGTCCGAGTTGGATCCGAATTTCTCCTCATCCGAAGAAACCGAATCATCGGTCGTGGGTGGAGTGGAATCGGAAGATAAAGGTAAAGACGCCAAAACCCCCGCTCTCAAGGCATTTGGGCGTGATCTCACGGAGATTGCCAAGAATGGTGAAATGGATCCGGTTGTAGGTCGGGAAGCGGAAATTCGAAGAATGACCCAAGTCTTGTGCCGTAGAACAAAAAACAATCCCGTTCTCATCGGTGAGGCAGGCGTTGGGAAAACCGCAATCGTCGAAGGGTTGGCGCAGCAAATCGCCGGCGGCATGGTCCCCGAAAATTTGCTCGATAAGAAAGTTGTTACCTTGGACTTGGCCCTCATGGTCGCAGGTACCAAATACAGGGGACAATTCGAGGAACGCATCAAAGCGGTGATGGACGAACTCAAGAAGTCGAAGAACATCATCATTTTCATCGACGAATTGCACACCATTGTCGGAGCCGGAGCTGCCGAAGGGGCGATGGACGCTTCCAATATTTTCAAACCCGCCCTTAGTCGAGGCGAACTTCAATGCATCGGAGCCACGACTTTGGCGGAGTATCGCAAGTACATAGAAAAGGACTCCGCCCTCGATCGTAGGTTTCAATCGGTCAAGGTAGAGGCTCCCTCTGTGGAAGATACGGTCTTGATTCTCAAGGGAATTCGCCCGAAATACGAAGAGCATCATAATGTCAACTTCACGGACAAGGCTCTGGAAGCCGCGGCAAAACTGACCGATCGCTATGTAACAGGAAAGTACCTTCCGGATAAGGCGATTGATGCGGTGGATGAGGCTGGAGCAAGATCACGAATGGAGTCTCTCAAGAGACCACCTGAGATTGAAGATTTGTCGGATGAAATAAAGGAAGTGTGCGCCCTGAAGGAATCAGCCATTTCGGATCAGAATTTCGAAGAGGCAGCCGATGCTCGTGACAAGGAAAAGAAGTTGCGAGCCAAACGCGAAAGGGTTCTCGAAAAATGGAAGAAAACTCGTGAGGAAAAGCGAGCTTCCGTGGACGAGGATGATATGCTTCAGGTCGTTGCCGATTGGACGGGGATTCCTCTCAACCGCATGGAGGCGAAGGAATCCAAAAAGCTTCTNAANCTCGAAGAGGATTTGCGTNATCACATTGTCGGACAGGATTTCGCCACCGAAGTCGTGGCCAAAGCCTTGCGGCGGTCTCGTGCTGATCTAAAGGATCCCAAAAGGCCCATCGGTTCCTTTATGTTTCTGGGGCCCACCGGTGTCGGTAAAACTCACCTTGCCAAGATTTTAGCGGAACGCATATTCGGCGATCAGGACTCTTTAATTCAGATCGATATGTCGGAGTATATGGAAAAGCATGCGGTGTCGCGTATGATCGGTTCTCCTCCGGGATACGTCGGTTATGAGGAAGGCGGTCAGTTAACCGAAGCCATTCGCCGCAAACCCTATGCAGTGATTTTGTTCGATGAAATTGAAAAAGCTCATCCGGACGTGGCCCAAATCCTTCTCCAAATTTTGGAGGATGGTCGATTGACGGACAGTCTGGGTAGAAAAGTCGATTTTCGTAACACCATTTTGATCATGACTTCCAACGTTGGGGCTCATATTCTCCAGCGCAATACCTCCATGGGCTTTTCCATTGGAGATGCCGACCAAGATTTCGAAAACACCAAAGGGAAAATCATGGACGAGGCTAAAAAGTCCTTCAAACCCGAGTTTTTGAATCGCCTCACCGAAATTGTGATTTTCCGTCCTCTTGCAAAGGAAAGCATGAAATCCATCGTGGATTTGGAATTGGACAAGGTTGCCGGTCGCCTCCGTGAGAAAAAGCTCAAGCTGGAAGTTTCCGATGAAGCCAAGGAATTTCTCATTGAAAAGGGATACGACGAAAAACTGGGAGCCCGCCCACTTCGAAGGGCCGTCGAAAAGTATTTGGAAGACAACTTGGCCGAAGCCCTTCTCTCGGGTAACATTAGAAAATCCAAGCCCATCAAAGTCATTCTCTCCGAAGATGATGAGAAGGGTTTGTGTTTTGAGCAGACCAAGGGGAAAGACAAGGTATCGGTATCTTCCTCCGAAGAAAAGGAAGAGGATAAGGATTCTTAGTCTTTTTCCGTCTTCCTTTTCCCACTACCATTCAAACCCTCTATGCAAAGAACCCTCATACTTCTCAAACCTGATTGTTTGGAGAACAAAATCGCCGGTCAGGTGATTAGTCGTTTCGAAAAACAAGGATACTCAATTATGGCGAGTAAAATGATCCAATTGGACGACGAGCTTCTTCAGGAACATTATGCTCACGTCGCCCATTTGCCGTTTTTTCCAGACATTGCCGCATTCATGAGTTCACGCCCCGTGATGGCCTTAATTCTTGAAGGAGAGAATGTCATTCAAGGGGTTCGCGACCTATTGGGACCAACTGATTCGACGGTGGCTCCGTCTGGTACGATCCGTGGGGACTTGGGTACTGATAGAATGCGAAACGTGGCTCATGCATCTGATGGACCGGACACCGCCTCGGCTGAGATCGAGCGATTTTTCAAAGTCGATCAGATTTGCGCTCTATCCTAATCCTCCCTTTGCAAAAGGCATACGGAAAAGGCTGCAATAGCTTCCTTTCTACCTACACATCCAACGGATTCGTTGGTGGTTGCCTTTAGGCCAATTTGGCTAGGTTCAATCCGTAGAATTTGGGAAAGGTTCAACTTCATCCTTTCGAGATAAGGCGAAAGCTTTGGCTCTTGCGCGACCAGGGTGAGGTCTAGGTTCGCGATGGCATAACCCTCGGACTTGCAGGCAAGGGCCGCTTTCTGCAAAATAATCTTTGAGTCCAAGTCCTTGCAGGCAGGGTCGTTGTCAGGAAAGTGGTGCCCGATGTCGGGAAGAGCCAAAGCCCCGAAGAGAGAATCAGCCAAAGCATGGATAAGGCAATCGGCGTCCGAATGTCCGAGCAGTCCATGACTGTGTTCAATTTCAACTCCTCCAAGGACGAGCTTTCTTCCTTCGACCAATCGATGAAGGTCATAGCCTTGCCCAATTCTAAAGGGTATCCTTTTCATTTTTAATCAGAAATCTTAGGTATTCGTAGTCTTCGAAAGTCGTGATTTTCGGATTCGCGTAACCGGGATCAAGGAAGATTGATTTTTCCCCGATCAATTCAAGTGCGGAAATTTCATCGGTAATATCCACCTTTTTTTCCAAAGCCAATTTCAAACCTTTTTCAAGCAAGTCCTTCCGGCATACTTGAGGGGTTTCCATATGCCACAATTGAGAACGATCGATGGTTTGCGTGCTTTGAGGATTTTCGGGGAATCTCGAGTCTTCAATTCTTCTTATGGTGTCTCGAACCGGGCGAGCAACTGCAATGGAGTTTGTTCTTTTGGTTACTTCCTCAGCGAGAATGGAGATCGTTGAGCTGCGAATCAATGGCCTTGCGCAGTCATGGACCTGAACGAACAGGCAATGATCCGGCAACGCCTCGACACCCCTTGAAACCGAATCCTTTCTCTCTTGTCCGCCCTCAGCGAAGATTGGTTCTAGCTCCCTTTGAACGGTTTCGCAGGCTTTGGAAAATTCTTTCTCTAGGATTCGTCTTTGTCGGTCATCTCGGAACACCACAACGAAGTCTTGGATTGCCTGACAGTTCAGGAAAGCTTGGCAGGAAAGCCTGAATGCGTTGGTGCATTCAATGGGATGCAGAAGTTTGTCTTGGACTTCTCCATCCATCCTTTTTCCACTACCAGCGGCTAATAGCAATACGCCCTGCATGATGAGAAGTTTCCCTTTACTCCATTTCCGCAATGATACTTGCAAGAGCCTGAGATGGTTTTGGCGCGGCCAAAATGGGTCTGCCGATAACCAAATAGTCGGCTCCCGCACGCTGCGCTTGCCCAGGAGTCATAATTCTCTTCTGATCACCGATATCCGAACCGCTCGGACGAATTCCAGGAGTAACCAACTTTGTTTCGGAAGGTAAGAGCGGTCGGAGCATCCTCAACTCCAAAGGGGAGCATACGATGCCTCCAATTCCCGATTCGGCTGCAAGTTTGGCCAGCTTGATGACTTGGTTCTCGACGGGCGAATCCACTCCAATGGCAGACAGGCTTTCCTCATCCATGGAAGTAAGCACAGTTACGGCAAGTAAAGTGACCTCCGGCATCAGCGTTTTGGCTTCGTGGGCGCATTCCGCCAAGGCATCAGGACCTGCTGTTGCATGTAGGGTTAACATGCTTATGGGAAGTGATGAAAGGCTCTCCAAAGCTTTGGACATGGTGTTGGGAATATCGTGAAGCTTTAAATCCAAGAAAATTCGCTTTCCCATTTCCGCAATTTCGCGAAGTAAGTCCGGACCGTCACGAAGGTAGGATTGTAAGCCCACCTTAACCCATTTGAGTTGATCTCCCGTTTCTTGGAGGATGGTTGTGGCCTTGGCTCGACTTTCCACGTCCAAGGCAAGAATGATTTCTGGTCTAGAATTCGACACAACCAACATCATGCGTTCCTCTGGCTTCGAGCCAATTCAATTCTTTCGAATCGCCCAAATGAGCAAAGGTTGTTACTTGAAGAGTAAGAAAATGAAAACGTTGGACGCAGTCAGAAAGGTATGCATGCCCTCATGGGCAAAGCTCAACCTGTTTCTTGCGGTTACCGGTAAAAGGCAGGACGGTTTTCATGAAATTGTCTCGGTCATGGCGAAGATTGAATTGCATGATTTGGTTTCATTGGAAAGGACCGATAACGAGGGCGAACTTTCCTGTTTTTGCCCGGTTGCGGAAAATCTGAACGGAGAGCAAAACCTTGCCGCCAAAGCGGTGAGGGTTTGGAGGAAACAAACCAGTCTTGATTTTGGAATAAGGATTGAAATTAGCAAAAGAATTCCCCAAGAAGCCGGATTAGGTGGAGGAAGTTCGAATGCAGTTGCCGCTCTACTGGGATTGAATCGTTTTGTCGTTGGTGGCTTGGATGATGAAACCTTAATCAGAATAAGCGCCGAATTGGGTTCCGATTGTCCAAGTTTTCTCAAGGAAAGTTTTTCCTTGGCGCTTGGAAGAGGCGAAGTGGTTCAAACGATTGAATCCTCCGTTACGCAAAGACTCAAGCATCGGGAAATCTTTTTGTTCAAGCCACCGATTGGGCTTTCCACTAGGGAGATTTATGAGAGTCTGGCCCAAAATGAGGGGAATTACGACTCGAAGAAGGAAGCCAAGCTCCGCATCGATTCCTGGTTGAAGGGAGAAGTTCCAACCGAAGCTTTTTTGAGTAATACCTTGGAAAATCAAGTATTTCTCAAGCATAGCTATTTTGCGCCCCTTTTTGACCGAATCGCCGGTGAATTTGGAGTTGTCCCAATCATGACAGGGAGCGGTTCCTGTTGTTTCTGTCTGGATAACGGTCAGGTTTCATTCGAGGACTTCAAATCGCGGATTTGGGACGCTTGGGGGGAAGATTCCATAGTCATAAAAAGTCGCTTCCGTTGACGAGAACGTCAGAATATGATTCCAAACCTATGAAATTTAGTTCATAATTGATCGTTTTTGGGATGTTATGAGTTACCAATCAGAGAGCTCAAAATCCGGGGAAGTGGTTCTTTATGGAATAGCGGCTTCACCCGGAGTTTCGCATGGTCAGGTCTTCCGCTTCCTTCATGATGAGGTGGAGGTTCCCCGGTATGAAGTCGCCAAGGATGAACAGGAATCGGAGATCGCGCGCTTTAAGGATGCGTTGAAACAGACCCACGATCAAATTACCGAAATTCGGGAAAGCGTGGCCAGAAACCTTGGAGACAAGGAAGCTTCTATCTTCGATGCGCACCTTCTGGTCTTGGAAGATCAGGCTTTGATTGATGACGTGGTCGGGGAGATTCATAAGACGGGAGACAACGTTGAGCAATGCCTGCATCGGGTGTCTCAGAGGTATTATGACTATTTCAATCAATTGAAAGACGAATACCTTCGCGAGCGAGCCAGCGATCTGCAGGATATTTCGAGAAGATTGCTGAGAAACTTGGTTGGAGCTACGGCCGCAGGCACTGCCTTTTTGGCCGAACCTAGAATCTTGGTTTCCGAAGACTTGACTCCCTCTGATACGGCGTCCCTTGATCGTTCGAAGGTTCTTGGCATTGCCACCGAATCAGGCGGAAAAACCAGTCATGCGGTGATCATGGCTCGTGCGAGTGGAGTTCCAGCAGTCGTAGGTTTGCGAGAATTGACTTCAAAGCTTTCGGATGGAGATACCCTTCTCATCGATGGGTTTGAGGGAATTGCCATCATTAACCCTCTGGAAACCACTTTGTTTCGCTACGGGAAAGTGGGGCTGAGAAGAAAGAAGATAAAGGACCTGCTTGAGGAGCAGGCTCATCTACCCGCAGAAACCAAGGATGGGCAAGGGTTCAACTTATTCGCCAACGCTGATTCTGTCGAGGAGGTTGCGAGCGGAATAGAATCCGGTTGTCAAGGCGTCGGGCTTTTTAGAACCGAATCCCTTTTTCTGAGAAAGAATGAGATACCATCCGAGGACATTCAATTCGCAGAGTACAAAAAGGTCGTTCAAGCCGCCAGTTCCCTACCTGTTACCATAAGAACTTTGGATTTGGGTGGTGATAAGATCTTGGATGCAAGTGGGCGGGAAAAAGAGGAAAATCCATTCATGGGGTTTCGGGCCATTCGATATTGCCTGCGCAATCCGGTAATTTTCTTGGAACAACTTCGCGCGATTTTACGAGCGAGCGCTCATGGGCAAGTCAAAATTATGTTTCCCATGATCAGCGGAGTCGGAGAGATCATTCGAGCAAAGGAATTTCTCTTTACGGCAAAGAGACAGCTTTCCGAAAAGGGTGAGAAATTTGACGAAAATATCCCCGTCGGTTGCATGATCGAAACACCGGCCGCTGTTTCCATTTGTGATCTTTTGGCCGACGAGGTTGATTTTTTTAGCGTGGGTACGAATGATTTGGTTCAGTACCTTCTCGCCGTTGATCGGATTAACAACCAGATCGCTTATCTTTACGAACCTCATCATCCCGCCGTAATCCGCGCCCTTGAGCAGGTTTTCGAAGTATCCAAAACCAAAGGGGTGGAGGTTACGGTGTGCGGAGAAATCGCAGGCGACCCTCATTTCCTTCCCTTACTCTTGAGTTTGGGGGTTGATTCTCTGAGCGCGGCAGCTCCTCTCTTGGCTGAATTGAAGTTTTTCGGCCGCCAATTTTCCTATGATGATGCTTTGCGTCTTTTGGAAAAGGTCCGCACTTGCCGCCGTCCTTCCGAGATCAACAGGATTCTGAAGGACTTTTACGACGAAAAAATTTCCGATTTGCTTGGGTAATTGCAGGGGATTCTTATTCGTCCTGAAACTTGGATGCGAACAGTTCGGTTAATTCACCCTTTAACTCCTCGGCATTCGGGCACTCAGCTTCGAAGTCCAATTGCGTGCCTTTGGCGGCGGCCAACATCATGATTCCCATTATACTTTTGGCGTTCACTCGTTCGTTTTCCTTGGTTACCCATACTTCTCCCGAATAACGAGATGCAATTCGAACAATCATTGCCGCCGGTCTTGCGTGAACACCCATTTTATTTGACACCTCTAGGGTAAAGCAAAGGCCCGAACCTTCTTTTTTTGCTCCCGAATCGTTCATCTACAGAACAATAAAGGAGCGATATCAGAAAAAAGACAAAGGAAAAGTTTTTGCTGCAAAGAGAGTGATCGATGCAAAAAGGGCGGCAACCAGGTCGTCGATCATAACTCCCATACCTCCGGAAATGGATTGCAGTCTCTTGATTCCAAAAGGTTTGAGGATATCAAAAAAGCGGAAAACCAGAAATCCCGCAAAAAGCCATCCGAATGATTTTAGCTCGTTCTGAGAGTTTATTTCTTGAGGGATCAGAAGGAAAACAAAGGGAATTGCGGTGAATTCGTCCCAGATGACTTCACCCGGGTCTGATTTCCCCAAGATTTCCTCCGCTTTGGAGCATAATGGAATTCCAACGAGAAAAAGCGGAATAAACAGCAGCGATACGAGCAAGGGGCTCATCTTGGCGATCAGGACCAAACAACCGAAAACGCACAATCCAACCAAGGAACCGAAAGTACCGGGCGCGGGAAGCTTTTTTCCTACAGGCCCAAGGGTTGCCAAGCCAACGAACAGTTCGGGCATTCTCACGGATCGTTTTCTTCGACGAAGAAACGCCAATATTTCGCCATGTAGACTATGCCTGAATAAACCGTTATAGCTGTGGCGAGAAGTAATGTAAGCGATCCGCTGAAGTCCAAAGCGAGTACGAGGTTTTGATGCCAGGATTGGGTGGCATAATGAGCGAAGTCCACACTCATTGAGAGTTTAGCCAAAATCAGACAAATGCAGGTGAGTTGTATGACGGTCTTGAGTTTGCCTATCTTTTCGGCGGCGAGAGTCTTTCCTCTTCCTGACGCAACCAACCTCAATCCGGTAATGAGAAGTTCCCGTGATAAAATCAAAAGAATCGGGAAAAGGGCCCACTTCCCCAATTCTCCCAAAGCCAGCAAACTCACGAACATCCCGAGAGTCAAAACTTTGTCAGACAAGGCATCCATAAATTTCCCGAATTCGGAAACCTGGCCGAATTTTCTAGCCAACCAACCATCCAGCCAATCGGTGAGTGCGGCAAAAAGAAAAACTATAAGCGCAATGGTTCTAACCCAAGACCAACTTTCTTCAGGCGGTGGATAGAGTAATCCGATTACCACAAGCATGAGTGGAATTCTCGATAGGGTAAGGAGATTAGGCAGGTTCATGACGGTTATAGAGGACGATACGGGTTGAACCTAAGTATTGCAATCTTAAGGCAATGAAGCTTGGTGATGGACTTCGCCGAATGTGTCGCTATCTTTTCTTCCTTCATGACAACCGCACTTTATCCGGGGACTTTCGATCCAGTGACCATGGGGCATTTGGACGTCTTGTCGAGAGCTTCAAAACTTTTTGATCGCGTGATCGTTGCGGTATCGGGGGGGAACTCCTCCAAAAACACGACCTTCGACGTGGAGAGTAGAGTGGAAATGGTAAGGGAAAACTTGGATTCCTTCTCGAACGCCACCGTGGAATCTTTTGAAGGATTGCTGGTCGATTATGCCAAGAGTAAGCAAGCAACCGTTTTGGTTCGGGGGCTAAGAGCCGTTTCCGATTTCGAATACGAATTTCAAATGGCTCAAATGAATAGGCATTTGGATTCCGAACTGGAGACGATTTTTCTTATGCCCAACGAAAAGTACTTCTACACAAGCTCACAACTGATCAAGCAAGTTCATTTGTTCGGTGATAAGGAAACGGATTTGGTACCCGAAAACGTCTTGCGGGCTCTGCGGAGTCTTTCCCAAGGAAGTTGAAGGATTCTTGGGTTCGACGAAGACCGGATGAAAGCAAGTGATCAGAAAGTGAAACGATCCACTTTTGGCGTTGTTTTTCTGACGATCTTTTTGGATATGGTAGGTTTTTCGGTTTTGTTTCCACTATTCCCGGAGATGCTTGATCACTACTTGGCTAGGGAGGCTAGACTCGGAGGTGGTTTGGTCACTGATTTCGTAGATTTCATTCTCAGCTTTTCAATTGTCGGGCAGGATGCGGGCTCCTTTCGTTTCGAAACGGTTATTTTCGGAGGAGCATTGGGATCCCTTTATGCGGTTCTACAATTCTTCTTCGCTCCCATATGGGGGCGATTGTCGGATAAGATAGGAAGGCGTCCGGTCCTTCTTTACACACTTGGAGGCACTTGCCTGGGATACCTCCTTTGGATTTTTGCCGGTGATTTTTGGATTTTGGTTCTATCTCGCATCCTGGGTGGTGTCGCGAGCGGAAATTTATCCGTTGCCACTGCAGCGATCGCGGACGTCACTTCACGAGAGAATCGATCCAGAGGGATGGCTTTGGTAGGCATAGCTTTCGGTTTGGGATTTATCTTAGGTCCTGCCTTGGGAGGATTTTCCTTCTATTGGCAGTTGTCATCGTTCTCGGATGGGATTTTTTCGTTCACGCCCTTTTCTTCGGCCGCTTTGATCAGTCTTAGTCTTGCGGTGCTTAATCTGCTTTGGGTGTGGGTGCGATTCCGTGAAACTTTGGCTGAAGATAAGAGAGGAAGCGATGGGAAACCCAAACCTGCCATTTTTCAACTTGGACGGATCGAGAACGATGCTGTCCGAAAAACTTGCCTCGCATATCTCTTTTACATGATTTCTTTCAGCGGGATGGAATTCACTCTCACTTTTCTTGCAGTCGAGCGGTTTTCCTATTCTCCTCGAGAAATCGTTAATATGTTCTTGCTGATTGGTCTGACTCTCATTTTTGCCCAAGGATTTTTCGTTCGCAGATTCGTTGGTAAAATCGGAGAAAGAAGGATGGCTCTCTTGGGGATTTTGCTTGGAACTTTGGCTTTTCTGATGATTTCGAACTCTTTTGACGAAATCACATTTTTCATTGCTCTCTTTCTTATGTCCTGTGGTGTCGCTTTGATTAGTCCGACTTTAACTGCATTGACTTCCCTCCATTCCGGTGAAAGCGATCAAGGTTTTCATCTTGGGATCTTTCGTTCCTCTGGTTCGATGGCAAGAGCATGTGGTCCACTGCTTGCTGGTTTGGTTTATTTCACTTGTGGTTCGGTTACCGCCTACGTCTTTGGGGCGGTTATTTTGCTTCTTCCTTTCCTAATCTTAAGGAAAGTGCCTCAGCCAACTCATCCCGTATCTGAAAAAGTGGCATAATTTTAGTAGGATTTCCCTCGCCAAAATTTTGGAAATCCTTAAGATATTCCATTTCCGATTGTAAAAATACCAAACTCGCCGGCAACCTGCTTTACCCAACCACCTGAATGAACCTCGAAGTAATCGATCGCCTGATCGAACAAGATCCAACCCTTGAATCATCACGCCCTGCCTTTGAGGCAATGAAGGAAGGTGCATGTTGCATCCATCGAAGTTGGGGTTTTGGCCAAATTTCGGGTTTTGAATCTGAGCGTGGTATGATCTTAATCGATTTCGATGAAGATGAGAGGAAAAGTCATGCCATGGATCCGGTTTTTTGTTTGGGAAAGCTGGAGGTTTTGGATGATGATCATATTCTATCCAAGCACCGTTCGAATCCTGAAGAGGTCGAGCTAATGGCCAAGAAGGAACCCGTCAGTCTTATCATAGAAATTCTTTCCAAAAGCGAAGATGGCTGTTCATCCACTCGTGAAATTGAAAAGATTCTCGGTTATCTTTTGGGTCCCGCAAAAGCCAAGAAATGGTGGACTGCAACCAAGAAACTGCTGGTTAAGGATCCGAGAGTTGCGGTTCCCAATAAAAAAACCGAACCCTATGTTTTGCGCGACGAACCCGTTAAACCGGAGCAGGAAGTACTCCTGGACTTTTTCGAAGAGAAGCGCTCCAAGGAAAAGATCGCGCTGGCAGAGAAGCTTTTCGATTTGGCTACGGAAAAAGAGGCTTTGCATGCGGATTTGCCACAAGTTCTCCATGAACTGACCGTTGCCATTATGGAGGCTCGTAACCTCAGTCAAGCGGACCGACTGTATGGTATTTGGGTACGCAACAATTTGGCCCGTGACGTTGAGGAGGATGTTGAAAAACTTGAGCCAACTTCCGCTTCGATTCTGAATGAGTGCGAAGGTGACTTACCCGGATTGGCCGATCAAATGCCGACCAAGTTTCATTCTCGTTTCCTTGATCTGGTTACCAGAGTTTATCCTGAAAACTGGAAACCTCTAATTGTCAACCTTTTGCAAAATACAGCCGTTAAGTTTTCAGGCGAATGCGCTCATTTTCTGGTAGATCGCGAAGAATCCGATTTGCTGGTCAAATCTCTCAACACTTGGCTGGACGAACAAAGCCTTAAGGCTCCTGTCCTCTTATGGGTACTGAAGTTCAGGGATCTTGCCAAATTTAAGGATTTGCTCAGCGATTTGATTAGTCCCAGACTACTCACCGCAGTTTTCTCCGCGATCGATTACGAATCTTTGCAGAACACCACCACAAGAAGGATTCCTCTTGCAGAAATTCTCTCCGAGGACAAGGAATTGCTACCCGATATTTTGAGCAAAGGCTCCTCCGAAAATGCGAAAGATTTGGCTCAAGCCCTTCTGCTTAATCCTGGATTTGAAGATTTGAGCAAGCGATCCCTTTTGGCTCGTTTCATCAAACGCTATCCGGAGATTCAATCCATGGTCGACGGAGAGGGAGATTCCTCTGGTTCTTCGGACTCTTCTTCGGCAATGGTCTCTGATGATTCCCTGATTGTCTCACAGTCCAGTTACGACCAAAAGATGCGTGACCTTGATGAATTGAACAAGGAGAAAATTCCAACCAATTCACAGGCAATCGAAGCGGCGAGGGAACTTGGTGATTTACGAGAAAACGCCGAATACCAAATGGCCAAGGACGAGCAAAAGATTCTCTTGGCCCGGCAAGCTGAGCTTCAACAAGACCTAATGCGAGCAAAACCCACCGATTTTAAGGACGCTCCAAGTGATGTGGTTGGGATCGGATCAATTGTCAGCCTCAAGGATGCGAATTCCGGAGAATCTCAAAAATACGTAATTCTGGGAGCTTGGGATAGCGATCCCGATAATAACGTTTTGTCCTATCTTACCCCATTAGGCCAAAAGTTGCTCAGCAAGAAAGTTGGTGAGCTTGTTGAGACCGATGTCGAAGGAAACTTGCAAAGCTGGCGGATTGAAGGTTTGAACCGCTGGATCGATTCTCAGTAGTTCGAGGTCTTAAGGAAGTCTTTGACTTCCTTCGAATTCCCGCAAAAAGGGATTTGCCAAGGGTTCCTCATGCATGAATTCTGATTGAGGCCTATAAATGAAGACAACCGAAATTTTACAAGTTCTTTCAGACAGCACCCGCCTGCGCATTCTCAGACTTCTTGGGCAGGAAGAATTATCCGTTGCTGAGTTGCAGGAGATTTTGGAAATGGGACAATCGCGCATATCATCCCATCTCTCCTTGCTTCGAAGGAATGAAATGGTACAGGACCGAAAGGATGGTAAGAAAACCTTCTATGTGCTGAGCTTGGATGGATCACCAAAGTTTGATTTGGTCAGGTTGGCGCTGCAGGAAGATACGGACGACGAATTTTGGGAAAGTGATCAGTCCGCTCTTGTTAGGATTGTCGAAAGTCGAAGAAGGGAAAGTGAGAAGTATTTTGACGAGGTAGCGGAACGCTTGGGAAAGCATTACGTACCTGGGCGTTCCTGGGAATCCATGGGGCATTTTCTACTCCGCTTGGTTCCTGAAATCACTATAGCGGACCTAGGGGCAGGGGAGGGAACGTTATCTCAACTTCTCGCCGAGCGGGCTCGCAAGGTTTTTTGCATCGATAGTTCCAGAAGTATGGTGAGGTTGGGAACCAGCCTCGCCAAAAAGAAGAGCCTTTCCAATTTGGAATACATCGAGGGTGATATTGAAAAAGTTCCCCTTCCTGCAAAAAAAGTCGATTTGGCCTTGATGAGTCAATCCCTGCATCATGCCATTCACCCTGAAAAAGCCTTGTCGGAAGCTTTTCGGATCCTTAAACCAGGCGGACAGCTCGTGGTTCTTGATCTAAAGAAACATCATTTTGAAAAAGCCCGTGAACTATACAAGGATCACTGGCTAGGCTTTGGAGAGAATGATCTATATCGGATGATTCGTGAGACCGGATTCAAACGAGCAAAGGTGGAAATCGTTTCCAAGGAATCCAAGGAACCTTATTTCGAAACCATTCTCGGGGTTGGAGAACGACCCTAGTGTTTGATCCATGGAGGATTAAGCTTCGATCGGAGCATTTGTTATGATGCCCAGCTTCAAGAGTACGGCGGTTCCGATTTTCTTTAGATCTTCCAGGATCAGGTAGAGGCAAGGAACCATAAGTAAGGTGATGAAGGTGGCAAAAAGCACCCCAAATCCAATGGCGATCGCCATGGGTTTGAGAAACTGAGCTTGTAAGCTTCTTTCGAATAGAATGGGCAAAAGTCCGACAAAAGTGGTAAGGGAAGTTAGGAGAATTGCTCGAAAACGAGCCATGCCCGCCAATCGAGTCGCTTCCAATAAAGTGGTTTCCTTAGCTCGTTGGTTGACGTAATGCACTAGCACCAAGCTGTCGTTTATCACAACTCCCGTCAGGGCGACCAACCCGAAATGAGAAAGCTGGCTAAGCGGTAAGCCGAAGAGAAAATGCCCGAGAACCGCACCAATGAGGCCGAAGGGGATCACCGACATGATTAGAAAGGGTTGAAGGTAGGAACGGAAGGGAATGGCAAGCAGAGCATAGATGACAAAAAGACAGATTCCGCCCGCTTGGGCCAAACCCGAATCGCTCTCCTCCTGTTCTTTCTTTTCTCCGACAAAGGTGAACCTTGAATTCGGGAATTTCTCTCTTAAGGACGGCAGAAAATTCAATTCAAGGTCTCTTTCGATCAAGGGAACCTTCGCCGTATCCTTGTTCGCGGAAGTTTGAACGTTGATGATTCGCGACCTGTCGGATCGTTTGATGGTTGGGTAACCTTGACCCATGGTAATAGTAGCGACCTCGCTTAACGGAGCCTCGACGCCACTGCTTGTTCGGACACGCAAATCATGGAGGGCGGTGAGAGTTTTACGATCCTTAAGCGGATAGCGAAGCATGACTTTCACCTCATCTCTTTCCTTTTGAATGCGTTGGATTTCCTCTCCGTAATATGCCTGCCTAATCTGCCTTCCCAAGTCAGCCTGAGTGAGACCGAGAGCCAGACCATTTGCATTAATTTCAATTTTCATTTCTCGTTTGCCCCCTGAATACGTATCGGTGACGTCAAAAATGCCCTCATAGCTAGCCAATTTTTTCTTCACCAAGTCAGCCGCAACTCCCATCGCTTTCAAGTCCTGCCCTGCAATTTCAAGATCGATCGCAGTTTTGCTTCCTCCTGCCGCAACGTCTCCGAAGAAAAGCTGCTTCAAGCCAGGTAAGGGACCAATTCGTTCTCTCCATAAAGCTGAAATTTGCGGAGCGGAGCGAGTGCGGTCTTCGGATTTGATGAGCTCGACACTGATTTCCCCGCGATTGGATCCGGTCGCGATATCGGCATTTTCTCTTGGCCCGCCCGAAAAGGGCTGGGCTCCCATCGTTTTCATAACGTAACGGAAGGGGTTGGGTTCTTTCTGTTCGATCAAATAATCAATGGTTTCCAAACGGGCTCTTTCAACTTCGGCAAGAGCTTTCTGTGTTGTTTCCGCCGGGACTCCATCCTGCATCAAAATCTTGACTGATATGTAATCGGAGGGGACGGGAGGCACTCCTCGAATGCTTGG
>NZLE01000090.1 GCA_002692605.1 Opitutia bacterium | reverse complement strand
TTGCAAACGATCAATTTTTTGCGGAAGGGGACAAGGGTGCACATGAGGTAATCTTTGGCTCAAAATGTGTCGAGCAATTGGTAACTAGGGTTCCATCCTTCGGTAAACGCGCTTTATTGGTCACGGACTCCGGATTGACGGCTGCCGGGCACCCCAAACGCGTCATGAAGCTTCTTGAATCCGCGGGCGTAGAGGTCACCTTGTTTGATCAATCCATTGAAAACCCCACGGACTCGAGTGTGCAGGCTTGCGCTGAAGTTGCAAAGCATGCGGAGATTGAATTGCTTGTCGGCCTTGGTGGCGGAAGCTCCATGGATACGGCCAAGGGATGCAATTTCATTCTCACCAATGGGGGCAGTATGGCGGATTACTGGGGTGTTGGTAAGGCGAAGCATACGATGCTGCCATTGGTTGCCGTTCCCACAACTGCAGGAACGGGAAGTGAATGCCAATCCTTCGCGCTGATTTCCGATGACCGAACGCATCGCAAAATGGCCTGCGGAGACAGAAAAGCCCTGCCATGTCTCACCGTGCTCGATCCGGAACTCACTCTCTCCCAACCAGAGAGAGTCACGGCTTGCACGGGAGTCGATGCCTTGGCCCATGCCTTGGAGTCGATCGTTTGCAATAAGCGAAACGAGCTTTCCCAGCGCCACTCCAAATTGGCTTTTGAATTGATTCAGGAAAATCTTCCTCGGGTTATATCGAATCCCGATGACTTGGAAGCTCGCGGATTCGTTCAGTTAGGCGCATCTCATGCGGGCGCAGCCATTGAAAGAAGTATGTTGGGTGCGGCTCACTCGATGGCAAATCCCCTGACCGCTCGCCTGGGAACGGTACATGGTACGGCGGTCGGATTGGCTTTGCCTGCAGTCATGGAATTCAATGCCATGAACGAGGAAACGCGTTCGGTATACGCAGAGCTTGCCCGAAATGCCCAGCTTGCGGACCCGCAACAGGAGGATGAGTCGGCCTCGAGCTGCCTGATCGAACGGGTCAGGGCAATCCTTCGGCTCGCATCTTTTCCCACCTCACTTTCCGCCCTTGGGTTTTCCGAAAAAGATTTGGATTCTCTCGCCAAGGATGCATCCGACCAATGGACTGCAAATTTCAATCCAAGACCCGTTCATGAGACGGACTTCAAGAATCTTTATGCTGGTCTTTTGCATGCCTAGACTTGCCAAACGTCGTATAATGAAGGAAAGTAACCCCATGTCCCCTAACTCCATTCCTTGGTTGTTTGCGGTTGCGTTCCTGTTCGGTGGGGTGAAGGCGTTCTCCTCCGCCACCCAATCCAACGAATGGCCGAGACATCGTGGAGATCCCGCGCTGAATGGCATCGCTCGAAGTGAGCTGGGCTCGGACTTGTCCTTGCAATGGGTCTTCGATACCGGAGAGTTTCTCAAATCCTCGGTCGTGGTCGCTCATGGTTTGGCCTACGTCGGAGCGGAGTCTGGTCAGATTCATGCGATTGATTTGAAGAGCGGAAAGGAGAAATGGTCGTACAAAACGGACATGGCCATCGAAGCCCCTCCTTTAGTCGAAGCGGGCATGGTCTTTGTGGGTTCCACCGATGGTTTCTTATATGCATTGGAAGCCACGACCGGAAAATTACTTTGGCGATATGAAACGGATGGAGAAATCATGGGAGCCCCCAACCAAGCGATTCGTCCGCAATCAAAGGATTCGGTTTTGGTGGTTGGGAGTTACGATAATTTCGTTCATTGCATGGATCTGAAAACCGGCAAGGCTCTTTGGAAATTCGAGACCCAGAATTACGTCAATGGCGTACCCACGATCTACGAGGGAAAATACGTGGTGTTCGGAGGTTGCGATGCCATGCTTTACGTTGTTGGCCTGGAAGACGGAAAGATTGTTCGCTCGGTTGAGGTGGAAGCTCCGATTGCCGCCTCCGTTGCAGTTGCCGACGGTGTGGGCTACGTTGGTAACATGGATCGTGCGGTGATGGCTTTCGATTTGGAATCCGCGGAAATGGTTTGGAGCTATCAACCCAAAAGTTTCCCCTATTTTTCTTCCCCCGCGGTGACGGAAAAATCGGTCCTGATTGGTGGACGAGACAAAGGCTTGCACTGTATCGACCGAGTGAGCGGGAATGCCATCTGGCGCTTCTCCGCAAGAGGTCGCATCGATAGTTCTCCCGTAGTGTCAGGAGAGAAAGTGGTTTTTGGTTCCATGGATGGGAAGCTTTACCTGGTTTCCTTGAAAAGTGGGACGGAGGTGGTGTCCTATGAAATTGGCGAACCGATTTCATCCACCCCGGCGGTGGTGAACGGAAGAGTGATTGTCGGATGTGAGGACGGGAAGGTTTATGCGTTTAAAACCCAGAGCTAAGCATGAGCAAGGAAGCTTTCATCAAACCCGACAACAAGACCAAGGATAAGACCAGGGTTGGAAACTATTTCATTTCGAACTATCCTCCTTTTTCCTTTTGGAACGAGAAGGACGTACCCTGCCTGCAAAGCGTCATGCAAAGTCCATCTCCCGGAGACGCTCCTCTTGGGCTTTATTACCATGTTCCGTTTTGTCGGAAGCGTTGTCACTTTTGCTATTTTCGCGTATACACCGATAAGAACTCCAAAGAAGTCGGGCGATACCTTTCCGCCACCCTCAGGGAATTTCAATCCTATGCGGACTCTCCATACATAGCCGGCCGCAAGCCCAAGTTCATATACTTTGGCGGAGGGACTCCCTCTTATCTGTCCGCCAAGCAATTGATCGAGCTCACCGATGGGATGAAGAAAATCATGCCTTGGGACGAAGCCGAGGAGGTGACCTTCGAATGCGAACCGGGCACTTTGTCTCGAAAAAAACTGGAGGCGATCAAAAGCATCGGCGTGACCCGATTGAGTTTGGGCGTGGAAAATTTCAGTGACCACATTCTGGACACCAATGGCCGAGCTCATCGATCAAAAGAAGTTTTTCTCTCCTATGGAATTGCCAAGGAACTCGGCTTTGAAAACGTCAACGTCGATTTGATTGCCGGGATGCTGGAGGAAACCGACGAGAATTGGACGGATTGCATTGAACGGACCATTGATCTATCTCCCGATTGCGTGACCATTTATCAAATGGAGGTTCCGTTCAACACCACCATATTCAAAAATATGAAGGAACAGGGCAAGCTCACCGCACCGGTTGCGGATTGGCCGACCAAGCGCCGATGGGTAGCCGAAGCTTACCAAAGACTTGAGGAAGCGGGCTATACCATAACCAGCACTTGCACGGCGGTCAAAAATCCCGATTCCACCAAGTTCGTTTACCGAGACCGCTTATGGGCCGGAGCTGACATGGTCTCACTGGGAGTTGCGTCCTTCGGGCATTTGGGAGGGATTCACTACCAGAACCTGACTCATATCGACCAGTATTGCACGGCCATCGAGAAGGGAGAATCAACCGTGCGCCGAGCTCTTATGACCACCGATGAGGAACGCTTCCTCCGCGAACTTATCTTGCAGTGGAAACTCGGTCGAGTCCGTCCCAACTACTTTAAGGAAAAGTTTGGCGTTGATTTGTCGGACCGTTATGGAGAAATCCTCAAGCAATGGAAGGAAGAGGGGGACTTGGTTGAATCGGGGGAAGAACTTTCCCTTACCCGCGAAGCCTTGCTGCGCGTCGACTCGATGCTTCACCAATTGTTTCTTCCTCAACACCAGGACGCTCGTTACGTCTGACCCATGGTTATGTCCACCAAGGAAGACGTTTTATATCCACTGAGCTTCATGCGAATGAATCGCGGATTGCCCAAATTGTCCTATGAGGAAATGGATCCTTCTCTTCTGCCCGAACCTTACCAAAGTTTGCTGGTTCATGAGGGAGATATGACCTCCCGTCTGGAAGGCTTTCACGAGTCGGCCATAAAAGTTCGTCGATTGCGTTCTTCCAACGATGGCAAAAATTACTTTCGTGAGGTTGTTTTGGAAACGCTGGAAGGCTCCAAGCCCACGGAATACGGCGCCATTGAAATTATTCTCGAAACCCTTCCGGAAGAGGCGCGGGAACTTGTGGTGCAAGCTCGCTTGCCTCTTGGTGGGATTCTCAATGATTACCGAATACCCTATTCCAGCGCTCCCCGGGCCTTTCTGAAAGTTGTTCCGGACGAACCGATCGTGGAAGCTTTTGGTTCCGTGGAGGCCGATGAAATCTTTGGCAGAAGCAATGAAATCACTGGATTCAACGGAGAAATCATAGCCAGAATAGTGGAAATTCTCCCGGCTTTTTGAGGTAAATTCTCGCTTGAGAAGATCAAAAATACGAATTGAATAGTTTGTTGTCATGATATCCTTCAAAAACAAATATGACGTTATTGTGGTTGGCGGAGGTCCCGCCGGGTCAACGACGGGCGCTCTCTTGGCGGAAAAGGGCCATGACGTCCTAATTTTGGAAAAGGAAAAGTTTCCCAGGTATCACGTCGGAGAATCCCTGATGCCATTCTGTTATTTTCCCTTGGAGAGACTTGGCTTGGTTGACCGTCTGATGGAGTCGGCGAACCCAAGGAAGTACTGCGTTCAATTCGTTCGGCAGGACGGTTTTCTTTCGCAACCCTTTTATTTCTTTCAGCACTTTGATCATCCCTCTTCGACCACATGGCAGGTCTGGCGCTCCGAATTCGACAAAATGATCCTCGACAAAGCCCGCGAAAACGGAGCCTCGGTGCTCGAGGAAACCCAAGCCAAGTCCTTGATCAAATCTGAAAATCGCGTGGAAGGCGTGGTGATGGAATCGAAGGATTTGGGGGAATTGGAATTACGCGCGCCTTTGGTCATTGACGCATCCGGTCGGGATTGCTTTGCCGCTCACAAGGAAAAGTGGATGGTCCGAGATCCCGAACTTAAGAAGATTGCCCTTTGGACTTATTACAAAGGCGCCAAGCGTGATCCGGGACTGGATGAGGGCGCGACCACCGTGGCTTACTTACCCGGCAAAGGATGGTTTTGGTACATTCCCTTAAGTGGAGACATGGTCAGCGTCGGCATTGTCGCTGAGCACCAGTACCTGTTCAACGGAACGACCAAAGACCATGCGGAAATTTTTCAACGCGAAGTTCAGAATAACGAATGGATCAAGGAACACCTTGCCGAGGGAGAGCAGACCGGCGAATATCGGGTCACGGGGGATTATTCCTACCGCAACCGTTATTGCGCCATAGACGGCTTGGCTTTGGCGGGAGACGCGTTGGGCTTTTTGGATCCGGTCTTTTCTTCGGGTGTGTTTTTGGCTTTGAAAAGTGGCGTCATGCTCGCGGATGAAGTCGATTCGGCTCTTCGGAAAAACCAACCGCTCAACGCCTCCTGCTTCGAGAATTACGGGAAACGCATGCAATCATCCATCGAGACCATGAGAAAGATCGTATATGCGTTTTACGATGAGAATTTCAGTTTCGGGGATTTGGTCAAGAGGGGAGACCATTTGCGCGCCGCATTGACGGACTGCCTGATTGGGAACGTCGATGACCAGGACTTTAAGGAACTTTTCGAATCCATGTCCGATTTGGCGGAACTCCCTGAACCGGTGGAGCACGGATTGACCCACGCTTCTTCGTGAAGCTTGCTTTCCTTACGCCCGGAACGGGCAACTACTATTGCGGAGTCTGCATGCGGGACAATTCGCTTGCCCACCAACTAATGGCCAATGGGCATGAAGTCACCATGCTTCCCACCTATCTTCCCCATTTTCTTGACGAGGAACCCGCTGGAGGAGAACAGCGGATTTTCTTTGGCGGGATCAACGTCTACCTGCAGCACAAGTTTTCGCTCTTTCGTAAGACGCCCGCTTGGGTGGACAAAGCCTTCGACAGCAAATGGCTGCTTAAAAAAGCCGCCGCTCGCAGCGGGATGACTTCGAGCAAGGATCTTGGTGAAATCACTCTATCCACCTTTCGGGGGGAGGATGGTCCTTTGGTCAAGGAGGTGAACAAAGTCGTTGATTGGTTTAAGAAACAAGGGACGCCCGACGTCATACTTCTTTCCACAATCATGCTTGCAGGCATTGGAAAAGCACTCAGACGAGAACTCAAGGTGCCGGTTCTGGGGTTTCTTCAGGGAGAGGATTCCTTCCTCGATTCCTTGCTCCCGGAATACCGGAACGAAGCTTGGAACCTTCTTGCCCAAGACGTTGCCCGTTTGGATGGTTGCATTGCCCCCAGTCGCTACTTCGGAAAATTGATGGCGGAGCGACTCAAGATCACGGAAGACTCCGTTCGACATCACCCCAACGGAATCACCTTGAATGGTTTCTCTCCGCGAAGGGATGCGCCCGAAATTCCCACTCTTGGATACTTGGCTCGCCTGTGCCCGCTCAAGGGCTTGGATCTATTGGTGGACGCTTACGTTGAACTCAAGCAGTCCGGCAAGCACGAGAACTTGCGACTGGCAATCGCCGGAGGGATGACCGAGGAAGACGAACCTTTCGTGGATGAGCAAAGAAGAAAACTTACCCAAGCCGGCTTGATTGATCAGGTCTCGATCGCCCCGAACCTGGACCGAGACCAAAAGCTCGAATTTCTGAGGAATCTCAGTGTCTTTAGCGTGCCCGTCCGCTACCCGGAAGCCTTTGGTTTGTACGTTATCGAAGCCCTTGCAGCCGGGGTCCCCGTGGTTTTGCCGGAAAGCGGGGCTTTTCCGGAAATCGTTGAGAATGCCAAAGGCGGAAAGTTATACGACCCCAATGATTCCATGGGACTGACTCAATCCCTTGATTCCATCCTGCAAGATCCAAGCGCCGCCAAGGCTATGGGCATGACCGGTCACGAGGCAGTGGCGGAAGGGTATGCCAACGAGAAACTTGCCCTCTCCTTGGTTGACCATATTTTGGAACCCATTCATTCCAGTTAACTCAATAGGCAATACTTATGGCTACCGAATTTTCCATTACCCGACGCGTCGAATTCAGCGAGACTGACCTTGCCGGTATTATGCATTTCACCAACTTTTACCGATGGATGGAAATTTGCGAACATGACTTTCTGCGCAGCCTTGGACTTTCCGTGGATATGGAAGATGAGAATGGCCGCTTCGGATGGCCCCGGGTCAAGACCACCTGCCGATTTAAGCGGCCCCTGCGTTTTGAAGAAGAAGTGGAAGTGAAATTGATCATTACCGAGATCCGCGACCGCTCGATTTCCTACGCCTTTCAATTTTGGAAAGAGGAGAATGGGGAACGGGTCAAGGCGGCGGTGGGTGAAGTGGTGGCGGCGTGCGTACGCTTCGACCCGATCAAGGAAACCATGACTCCGATCATGATTCCCGAAGTGGTCCGATCGAAAATTCAGTAAACAAATTTATTGAGTATCTTGTATTTTTCGGCGTCGACTTCGGGTCGGCTTTGGTTGAGGATGGGTGGGAATAGAAAGTTTCTGCTATGCAATATCTATACTATGCCTTATTGACCGTGGTCTGCTGGGGAACCTATGGGGTTTGCATGCACACGGGTTCCGTCAACATGGGAGACAAGGAAAACGGTCGCATCATGGCCTTTCTCTGGGTGGGCCTCGCCTATTTCCTCACCGCGGTGATCGCCCCCTTGATCATTTTGAAGATCAAGGGCGGAAACGTCGCCTTTTGGACCTATCCAACTCAGGGTTGGCAATGGTCGCTGATCGCAGGGACTCTCGGAGCGATCGGAGCCTTGGGTGTTCTGTTGGCCTTCGGGAAGATGCCCTCACCCGCATACGTACCGGTCATCATGTCGATTATCTTTGCGGGAGCCCCGATGGTCAACGCGGTGGTCAGCACCACCAAGGAGGGCAATTGGGCTTTCGTGAAATGGCCGTTCGTCTTGGGGATTGCAATGGCCGCATTGGGCGGATACCTGATCACCAAACACGCTCCCAAACCTCCGAAGGCTCCACCCGCAGCCGAGGCTTCCCGGAGCTAGGCCTTAACGACAAGGCTCATGAATCGCTCCGCAGATGCGGAATTGACCAGGAGATGGTCGGAGGATCGTTGGAGAAAATTTCATTCTCTTTTGGCAAGGGTCATGGAATCCAATCCCTTTCAAAGGAACCGGGCTCCCGAACTCGCCCGATTTCCGGAGTGGCGGGATTTCGAAGATTTTCTTTCCTCCTGTCCCTTCACTTCAAAGGAGGAACTGGCCAGAGACCGTTTGGAGAATCCGCCTTATGGGACCAATCTCAGCTTTCCGGAGGACGACTACCTCAAATTCCACCAGACCAGCGGTACCTTGGGCAAGCCCATGGCTTGGCTGGATACTTCGGAGGATTGGAACTGGATGTTGGGAAATTGGGATTGTGTCTTGCAGGCGGCTGGAGTGGACCGAGGCAGTCGTTGCTACTTCGCGTTTTCCTTTGGTCCGTTCTTGGGATTTTGGACCGCTTATGAAGCGGCTCAGCGGAGAGGTTGTCTCTGTATACCCGGAGGTGGGCAGGGGAGCGAGCAGCGAATCCGTTCGATTCTGGAGCATGGAGCTGAATTTCTATTCTGTACGCCAACCTATGCGCTGCGCTTGCCCGAAGTGGCCAAGCAGTCAGGGATCGATTTGAACGGGCATCGTNTGCGAAGGATTATTATGGCAGGCGAAACCGGCGGGAGTTCACCGGCTTTTCGGGAACGCATTGGGGATGCCTGGGGCAATGATTTAGCGGTGCACGATCACTACGGCATGACCGAAGTAGGCCCGGTTGCCTATGAAATCCCTGGAGGCGCCGGAGGGTTGCGTGTCTTACTTGACAGTTATTTCCCGGAAGTGATTGACCCGGCGAGCGGCGATCCGGTTGCGGATGGGGTGACCGGAGAATTGGTTCTGACCACTCTTGGGCGCGCCGGTTGCCCGGTCTTTCGCTACCGGACCGGAGACCTGGTAAAAGTGATGCGTGGGGTGGATGAAGTCGGTCTACCCACCTTTGACTTGCAGGGAGGAATTCTCGGCCGCTCGGATGATATGGTGGTGGCCCGAGGGGTGAACCTTTATCCATCTGCAGTCGATGCAATCGTGCGCCAATTTCCCGAGGTGGTGGAATATCAGGTTCTTTGTCAGGAAAAAGATTCCATGACGGAGGTCAGCATGCTGGTGGAAGCGCCCATCGAGGCTGCGCGGGCGCTTGAAGTTGCCTTGAAGGAAGCCTTTTCCCTGCGTATTCCCGTTCAACCCGCGGAATCGAATTCCCTGCCCCGTTTTGAAATGAAGGCCAGACGTTGGGTAAGATAATATAAAAAAATCTATAATATGGAAGCATTCGTAGAAGTCATTGATTTGTCCAAGTCCTACCCGGCGCCGGAAGGAGAGGAACCGGTTGAGGTGTTTGCCAAGCTCAACCTGAGCGTGGATAAGGGGGCGTCCGTAGCCATCGTCGGTCCTTCGGGTTCGGGCAAAAGCAGCCTGCTCAACCTGATTGGAGCGCTCGACAAGCCAACCCGCGGTGAGATAAGAGTGGGAGGCGAGGAACTCTCTGCAATGGATTTGAGCGAATCCGCCAGGTATCGAAACCAAACGGTGGGCTTTGTCTTTCAGTCCCATCACCTGCTTCCCGCATGTACGGTTTTGGAAAACCTAATGGTTCCCGCTCTCGCCGGTCATGGGGGATTGAGCGGCGATGCCTTGCAGGACAGAGCCTTGGGCCTCTTGGAGGAGGTTGGCCTAGCCCATCGGGCGGATCATCGTCCGGGGGAAATTTCGGGAGGGGAGAGGCAAAGAGCCGCGGTGGCCCGCTCCCTGATCAACCAACCCGAGTTGTTGTTGGCGGACGAACCGACGGGTGCATTGGACAAAGAGAATTCCTTCAAATTGGTGGATCTTTTGGCAGACTTGAACGAAAAGCATGGTTTGACCTTGCTGATGGTCACTCATTCCGAGACCAGCGCTTCTCGTATGCAAATGAGCTACGCCTTGGATGATGGGCGCTTGAACGCTCTTTCGCAATGAGACTCGGGACCATCCTCTTACGGAACCTTTCTCATTTCCGTAGGCAGCACCTTGGCGTTGCTCTCGGCTCGGCCCTGTGCGCTATGGTACTGATCGGAGCGCTGACGGTGGGCGATTCGGTCCGAGCCACTTTATCCAACTTGGCGGAGGAGCGAATTGGCAAGGGCGATTTGGCGATGCTTTCTCCGGACGGTTTTTTTCGGGAGGATTTGGCGGATAGGGTTTACGAAGAATTGTCGGAACCCAAGGCGGTGGTTGCTCCAATTGCCCTTTCCCGAGGTACTCTGACTACCCCGGACGGCTCGGTGAGGGTATCCAAGGTTCAGGTTCTCGGAGTGGATGAAAGGTTTTGGAAACTGGCTCCGGATCCCGCAAAAACCCCGATTGGATTTGGTGCGCAAACGGACCTGCTTCCCGAGTGGGAGTCGGGTTCGTTTTTTGTGAACCAACGTTTGGGCAAGCGATTGAACCTGCAAAAAGGGGACCGACTGATACTCAGGATGGAGGAACCAAGTCTCTTTTCCCGGGATGCCCCGCTATCGGGTGAAAGAGACAATCGGTTCATTACGATGAATCAGGGATTTGGCGCAGTCCTCCCCGGGGAAGGTTTTGGAAATTTTGGACTTCAGGGCAACCAAAGAGAACCCCTCACCTTGTTCGTCCCCCTGTCTTCCTTACAGAAGAAATTATTCCGTTCTCTGGACGAAGTTTCCGGCAACACCCAATTCGCCAATTTTCTCCTTCTTGGGACATCCGGGGACGGAGAGATCGAGCGGGAGAATGCCCAGAGCGCTTTGGATAAAAGATGGACCTTGGAAGATGCGGGGATCGAAATCATGGAGCTAAGGGAATCCAAGGAGTGGAGCGTTCGAACGCGGCAGGTTTTTCTGTCCGGCGGTCTGGTTGAACAGGCGAGAATGGTGGCAAGGGAGAGTTCCGGCGTACTGACTTACCTGGTCAATGCAATCGAATCCGTCCATGACGCCAATCGCTCCGCGCTTATTCCCTATTCGATGATGAGTGCGGTGGAGCCTCATCGGGTTGATTTTCTTGGGGAAGACTGGCAGGACGACCACATCGCTTTGAATGAGTGGGCGGCGAATGAGTTGAACGCTTCTCTGGGCGATGCGGTCAAAGTGAGTTTCTACACCGTCGGCGAGAGAAGGAGGCTCAATGAATCTTCAAGAATCTTTGAATTGCGCAAAATTCTTTCAATGCCCAATCCTGTCCCGGAGGATCTTGAAAGCGATTGGACTCCGCGATTTCCGGGTCTTTCGGATGCGGAGTCTTGCGGAGAATGGGATACGGGCATTCCAATCGTTCACAAAGTCCGGGACCGTGACGAAGATTATTGGAACGAGTATCGGGGGAGTCCTAAAGGGTTCGTTTCCCTGAAGGCAGGCCAGGAAATGTGGGGGAACCTCTGGGGTTCGCTTACCGGAATAAGAATAAGCAGGGAGGATGTGACCAAGGAACAATTGGCCATTCAACTGAGAAAGAATTTGAAAGCGGAAGATGCCGGACTGGTTCTGCGACCGCTTCGTTCCGATGCCCGTGATTCGGTTGAATCTCCGGTCGATTTCGGAGAACTGTTTCTTTATTTCAGCTCTTTTGTGATTCTGGCTGCCATGGCGCTAACGGGTATGCTCTTTGCCTTTTCCATGGAACAAAGAAACCAACAGGCGGGACTTTTGCTTGGGGTGGGTTGGAGTGTTCGAAAAGCGCGCATCCTGTTTTGGGGGGAGGGCTTGGTGATCGCAATGTTTGGATCGGGAGTTGGGGCATTGTTGGCGGTACTCTACGGCAAGGGAATTCTTGAACTTCTTGCGGGAAAGTGGAGCGGGGCGGTCTCGGGCGCATCCTTTGCCTATGAGCCTTCGGTTTCCTCGATCCTGATCGGTTTTTTCGCTGCGGTGTCCATGGCCTTGCTGGCGATGATTTGGGCCACACGCAAACAATGCGCCAAAGAGCCCAGAGAACTTTTGTCGGATGCCCGAAGGGAAGAAGGAGCAAGTTCTCGATCGAGCGCTGCGGCAAGCAAGACCCTTTTGGTTTCTCTGATCCTTTTTTCGGCTGCCTTCACCCTCGTATCGATTACAGATTTGTCGGGTGGTGGAGCCTCGGCCTCATTTTTTGGGGCAGGTTTTCTACTCCTGATTTCCGGACTGCTCTTCTTTCGAGCGGCTCTTTCCCGCTTGGATCGAGCTCCATCTCCTTTGATTCGAGCGGTTGATTTGGCCAAGCGAGGGGTCGGTCGCCGAGCGGGAAGAAGCTTGGTCACGGTTGGCGCGATGGCGGCGGGAGCCTTCCTTGTGGTCAGTACGGGAGCCTTTCGAAAACAGACCCCGAAGTCCGTTGGGGAGCCCGGCTCGGGAACCGGAGGTTTTGCCTTTTTGGGTGAGACCGCCTCGCCTTTGTACGACGACCTGAACGGCATGGAAGGCCAAACGCTTTATGACTTGAACCGCAGTTTGCTTAAGCAGGCAAAGGTGGTGCCTCTTCGGGTTCGGGACGGAGACGATGCGAGTTGCCTGAATTTGAATAAGGCGATTCGTCCGCGTTTGTATGGGGTTAAGGTTAGCGAGTTCGAAGGTCGCTTTTCCTTTGCTGAGGGAAACTGGACCTCTTTGAGGGAAAGTGAAAATGGAGTGATTCCCGCCTTGGTTGATCAGAATACCATGATGTGGGCATTGAAGAAAGGGGTGGGGGACCGAATGCAGTTTCTTGATGGTCAGGGTCAACCTTTTGAGGTTGAGTTGCGAGCGGTGGTCAAGGGATCGATTCTTCAGGGCGCTCTTTATCTTGACGAAAGCTTTTTTCTCGAGCGGTTTCCGCAGCAGGGTGGTTATCGTTTCTTTTTTTTGGAGGGGGGCGAAGAGGTGAGTGAACAGGCGGCGAGAGAGTTGGAGTCTAAATTGTCCAATTACGGATTGGATTTTCGACCAACCTCCGAACGATTGGAGGAATTGAACCGCGTTGAAAATACCTACCTTTCGATTTTTCAGGGCTTGGGAGGCTTGGGTCTTCTTCTGGGGACCGCGGGTTTGGCGGTTGTGGTTGCCCGAAACCTCATGGAGAGGGGTAGGGAGTACGCCCTGATGGAAGCCTTGGGCTTCGAATTGTCGACGCTCCGTTCCCTGGCTCTGAAAGAGCACCTGCAATTGGCAGTGTGGGGAGTGGGAATCGGCTCGGTTTCGGCAGTCGTAGGAATTGCTCCCGCGCTTTTGGGAAGCGCCGGGGAATTGCCGGGTAAGGAATTTATTTGGTTCTTTCTCTTATTGCTTGGCCTGGGCATTTTTTGGACTTGGCTGTCCGTTTCGTTGAACCTAAGAACCAGTCGACTGAAATTGCTGAATGAAGAATAGAAAACTCAAATTGTTCGCAAGGCCGTCGGTCTTGCTACTCATAGCGCTTGCATTCGCCAACTGCTCCGCTGTGAATACTGCTTCCAGAGGTGAGCCCAAGGAAGAAGCGGATTTCACGGAGAGTCCGACGCAAACCCTCAATGACTGGCAGGTTGATTTCGAAGAGGACTTTTCCAATTACCTTGTCGGCGTGGAGCCGGAAAGTCTGTTTGTTTTGGATGGGGCTTATGCGGTGAGGGAAGAATCCGGCCAAAAGGTTCTGACCCTTCCCGGCAGTCCGGTGGGAGATTTTGGTTTCCTTTTCGGTCCGCGCGTTCGAGAAAAAACGCTCGAACTTGAGTTCAGCTTTAAGTCGGAAAGGAAAGGTAGGCGATACCCATCGGTTGCTGCGGGCTTGGGTGGGGTTAGGGCTTATCGTTTTCGTCTTAACCCCGCCGCTCGAAAGCTCATGGTGCATGTGGATGACCGTCTCTTGGCCGAACGGCCTTTCGTCTGGAAGGCAGGCGTTTGGTGGAAAGCGCGCTTTCAGGCCACTGCGCTTTCCGAGGACAGCAGCGTCGTGCGACTGAAACTTTGGCCGCTTACCGAAGAGGAACCGGACTCATGGTTATTCGAAGAGGAATCCGATTTTGCGTTCAAGGGTGGAAAATGCGCCATTTGGGGATACCCCTATGCCGGTACTGAAATCCATTTTGACGAATTGATAATCCGCTCGAAGGAATCATAAGGATAGGGATGCAACCGAGAACGTTGGTTTGTTTTGTGAGACTTGTTCCTCTGTTGGGTTCGCTTGGCCTGACGTACGGGCAAGACCCAAGCTCTTTGACGAAAAGTTTTCAAGCGAAGGCTTTACCGGTTCTGGAAGAGTTTTGCTATGATTGTCATGCGGATGGGGCAAGTAAGGGAGGCTTCTCTTTCGATCGCTCTAAGTCCGTGGCCGCATTGATCGCAGACGACGGGCTTTGGAAAAAAGTTTGGGAAAACGTCTACCGAAGGAATATGCCTCCTTCCAACAAACCGCAACCATCGAACCTTGAAATCAATGCATTGCTCGGGTGGGTGGAGGAATTCGTATTCGAGCATGATATGCAGCAGGTGGACCCGGGCCGGGTGACGCTTCGCCGTCTGAACCGGATCGAGTACCAAAACACCTTGAGTGATCTTTTTGGAATTCCTGTGGATGCCGAAACCTTTCTTCCTCCGGATGATACGGGCTATGGTTTTGATACGAATGGAGATGCTCTGACTCTATCTCCCTTACTTATGGAAAAGTACCTGGAGTTTGCCGAAGCGGTTTTGGATCAAGCCTTCGGGCCTGACGTTTATGCCCTTCCCAGAACCGAAATACCGGCCTCAGCGATTGCAGGAGGAGTGGAATACGGAGATTCACGGGTGATGGCCCACAACGGAATGTTTTCAGCCACCCTGCCGGTTGCCGCGCCGGGCAAGCATTCCATTTTGATTGAGGCATCGGCAAGCAGGTCGGGCAAAGAATTTGCCAAGATGGAAGTCAGGGTGGGCAAACTGCTCTCTCAAACGTTTGAAGTGCGAACCGCACCTCCCAAATTTCATACTTTTGAAATAAGTTTACCGAATGAAGTCAGTACGGACCAAAGAGTGGAGGTTCGTTTCTCGAACGATTTTTATGATCCCAAGAATCCGGACCGGAGCAAACGAGACCGAAATCTTTACCTGAAAAAGATTTCTCTCCGACATACTCCAAGTATCTCGGAAGATTGCCTGAAAAGAAGACTGCGCATCATGGGAGGCGAAAACGACGATGATTTAAGTTTGGAAGTGGTAACCTCGAGTCTAAAAAAACTGCTTCCAAGGATTTATCGAATGCCCTTGGACGCATCGGAATTATCCACCCATCTTCGTTTTTTCGAAAAAATCCGTGCTCGAGGAATTGGAAACTTCGAGGCATTCAGGGAAGTTCTGAAAGCGGCCTTGGTTTCTCCGCGTTTTCTTTTCCGAGAGGAACTGCCGAGGAATCCGTCCGAGCCTTCGGGGGTTTATCTTCTGAATGATTATGCCTTGGCTAGCCGTCTGTCTTATTTCCTTTGGAGCACCATGCCCGATGAGGAGCTTTGGGAGTTGGCCAATTCGGAAAAGTTGTTGGAGCAGCAAGAGGCTCAGGTCCATCGAATGCTCCGCGACCCGAAGTCAGCTTCGTTCGTCCGAAACTTTTCCGGGCAATGGCTACAAATCCAAGACTTAGATTTAGTTTCTCCCGACCAAGAAAGGTTTACTGATTTTTCCTTTGAAATGAAAAAGGCAATGAAGCTGGAAACGGAGAATTTCTTCGCTTATCTGTTGCGCGAGAACCGGCCGATTGGAGAGTTTCTCACCGCTGATTATACCTTTGCCAACAAAATGCTTGCGGATTTTTACGAACTTGAAGGAGACTTTGGAGAAGGGTTTGAGAAAGTTTCCCTTGCTCCGAACTTTCTGCAACAAAGGGGCGGACTTCTGACGCATTCCTCCATTCTTACCGTAACTTCGAATCCGACACGTACTTCACCCGTCAAGAGAGGGCGTTGGGTGTTGGATAATTTGTTGGGAACCCCCCCCAAGGACCCTCCTCCGGACATACCGGAACTGGAGGAGGGAGCAGGAGATCGCTCGGCCCGCATGACACTTCGACAACAACTCGCCAAGCACAGCCAAAGCGCCTCTTGCGCGTCCTGTCACGTAAATATGGATGCAATGGGTTTTTCCCTCGAGAATTTCAATGCAATCGGACAGTGGCGGACCAAGGAAAACGGTCTGCCCATCGATACTGAGGGTGAACTTGGTACTGGGGAAAAATTTTCCGGTCCGAGGGAGTTGCAACAATTTATCATCAATGAGAAGTCCTTTGCCTTCGCTCGTTGTCTGACGGAAAAAATTCTTACCTATGGCATTGGCAGAGGAATGGAATATCAAGACCGGTCTTCGGTCGAAAAAATTGCTCAGGAAGTAATCGCTAAGCAACTGGGATTGGCGGACCTTTTGGTTTTGGTGACAAAAAGCAAACCATTTACCCATGCTCGAACTTTCCTCGACCAAAGATAAAATTTGTCTATTTTTCAGAAAAAGAGATATTAATATTATATGACTTCAATAATCCAAGGCCGGCGAACCTTCTTGCGCGGGTTGGGCGTTTCACTTGCCCTTCCAAGTTTGGAATCCTTCGGACGAGGAGTTTCTGCGCCAAACATTCCCTTGCGCATGGGTTTTTCCTACATACCCAATGGGGTGATCATGGAGCACTGGCGCCCCAAGGAATTTGGAACTAAATTCACATTTCCCAAATCCCTGGCTCCCCTTGAAGCCAGGAAAAACGACATTCAGGTGTTAAGCGGTCTGGATCATACCAAGGCAAACGCCAATGGTGACGGAGGCGGAGATCACGCTCGGGCAGGCGCCACCTTCCTCACCGGATGCCAAGCAAGAAAAACGGCAGGGCGGGACATAAGGATCGGAATTTCGGTTGATCAGGTTGCGGCTGAACACTTTAAGGCACAAACCCCTTTGCCGTCTCTCGAATTGAGTTGCGACGCCTCGAGAAGGTCTGGGAAATGCGATTCCGGATACAGTTGCGCCTACCAATATAATTTGTCTTGGAAGACTGAATCGATTCCCATGCCTGCGGAATCAAACCCCCGCTTCGTTTTCGAACGTCTCTTTGGCAAATCCGACTATGCGGCGGATCAAAGAGCCGTTCGAAAACGCATCGCTCGGGATAAAAGCGTCTTGGATTTTGTCTTGGAGGATGCCAAAAGAATGCGGTCCCGATTAGGGTACGATGATTCACAAAAGCTCGATGAGTATTTTGTTGGGGTTAGGGAAGTGGAATCGAGGATCAACGGCAGACTGAAGGAACAGGAAAACCTGACGGAATTGGATTGTCCGGATGGGATTCCCGGTGAGTACCAGGATCATATCCGTACGATGTTCGATTTGCAGGCTTTGGCCTATCGTTCGGATATCACGCGGGTTGCCACCTTCTTGCTTGCTCATGATGGGAGCAATCGGAGTTTCAGGGAGATCGGCGTCGCCGAAGGTCATCACAGCCTGTCCCACCACCGTGATGATTCTCTGAAAAAGCAAAAGCTTGCCGAAATCGACCGTTTTTACTCCGAACAGTTTGCTTACTTTTTGGAAAAGCTCGCAGGTTTCAGGGAATCCGACGGAAGTCGTCTCTTGGATCATTGTATGATCGTTTACGGGGGTGGCATTAGTGATGGAAATCGTCATCGCCACGTGGACCTTCCCATCTTGTTGGCCGGCGGTAAATCCCATGGATTAAGCACTGGCAGGCATCAGGATTATTCCGGAAAACTGGAAAACTTTTCCGCTAAACAAAGAGAAGACTTTTCCAAATCAAAAGATGGGTTTGGCGTACCGATGACCAATTTGTATCTGGGCCTTTTGAACAAGATGGGTGTGGATGCCGAAACTTTGGGCGATAGCACGGGAAAGATTCGAAATCTTTAACGAAGCCGAGGCAACGGGGTTCGCGAAAGGCCCGAATTGGGAGGATTTGTCGACCCATTCGGAATTTTAGCCAAGGGCTTTTCCTTAAAGGAAAACCTTGCCAATTCCTTTAATTTTCAGAAGCTATGGGAATAACACTTGCCCGTGAATAGCCTCTATAGAATATTCTTCTTTTCATTAGGAAGCGTATGTTTACTCATTGTTCCCTTGTTTTGGTTGGCGTTGGCTTTTGAATACTCGGCCTTGGAAAACTTTATTCTTCGACTCACCAAAACACAGTTCGTAGGTTATCCGATTCCGGAAATCATAGGCGCTTCCTTCGATGAAGGCTTCGAGCAGAATGCCCAACGAATCAAAATGGCCTTTAGCATAATGCTCGCGTCCTATGCCCTTCTACTGATTGCAGTTAGTTATTTGGATAGGGTTGGAATGATGCTTAGAATTCTTTCTGCCGGAATATTTCTTCCCCTTTTCGCTACCCTGGTTTATTTTTGGATAACCTTTAACATGGATGACCATGTAATTTCAAAAACCGAAAAATCGGAATTGTTTCAATTTACCGTTTATGCCTTGTTTCTATCCGTCTTTTTGTTTTGGTTCGCATTCAGAAAACGACCTCATGGAAAAAAACTTGCCGCTCCCAATTCTCCCAGACAACTAGTTCCCGAGGTTTCTGTCTCGAAAGCGGAATCCTCGGATCCCGAAGAGCCCGAAAGTTTAAACGAGACAACGCAGTCGGAGTCTTCACCTGAAGGAGAGGAGAACCTGAAACCAACGTCGGTTACGGAAGAAAACGATGAGAATACTTCGCTCGCCGAGGAGGATTCCCCTGAAGACCCGGGCTCACCTGAAATTGAAATCCAGTCCGAACCCGAGATCGAGGAAGCGACTTTAAATCAGGGAGAAGTTCTGGAAGAGGATTCGGGTGAGGAAGATGAGCCAAGCGAATTGGAAGAAGAGCATGCCGTTGCATCGAATCAATCCACTTCAAAGGAGCCAAGCTCGCACGATGCTGATGAACCGCAGTCCTTCCCAGAGGACGAAACGGATCACATGAAGACTGATGATTCCATGAAGGAAAATCAAGAAATGGAAACCAACCTTTCCATCTCGGCGGATGACGAATCCGAAGAACTGGAACCAGTTCAAGTTTCTGCCGGTGAAACCGAGCCCCAAGCTTCCACGGACGAAATAAAATGAGAAAAATCATTTCAATTCTCTTTACCGCCACGCTTTTTTCATTGAGTCTTTTCATTTTGGAAGGGGCATTTTTTCGCTTGGTTGACTGGTATGCCAAGTATCGCTTGAGTTTAGCTTGGGGAGAGGCGGGCAAAGGTAATTTCAACGAATACCTGAAGAAATTGCCGATGGATCATTTCAGGCAGCCTCCATCCGAGTTAGCCGTTGCCGAAGATCCATCATTCAAAGCGTTGGAAGAGCATCAATACGCTTCCAAAATCATGAGTTTCTCGAGGCCTTTGCGAGATAAGTTCAAGGATGTAACGGAAGAAACTCTTGATCCCTTGGTCAATTTCGAGATCAGAGATTTCGGACCTGTTCGCAGCGTTGTTTTACCGGGATGGAAAAGATCCGCTTCTCCGGAGGAAGTTCGGCGTAAAATGGCTCGCAGAATCGGTGATTCCATAGAGTTTTCCCGAGGACTGTTTGTTTTTTTGCAGGAAAAAAACAGCGATGAGGATTTTGCCGAAAATTTCAAGAGACTTGAACCAACCTTTGGTTTTCTGCTTAACCAAGGAGTTGCCTGTTCTCTCTTGCCTGTAGATTCTTCGACGGATTTGCTTGAAAAAGCTAGATTTCTAAAG
>NZLE01000089.1 GCA_002692605.1 Opitutia bacterium | reverse complement strand
CACGGCGCGGGTGAGAGTTCCGACTCCCTGAGCCCCGGGGAAGGTGTAGTTATGATCCCACCCTGCTGAAGTGGTGCCACCGTCCTCATCACCCCAAAAATAGGTTACGTTGGCATCCGCTCCTCCCGTGGAACTGAGGGTTGCGGAAAGGGTGGTTCCGGAAGAGGTGGTGAAGGAGGTGGATAGGCTGGACAAGGCAGGCGGACCGAGCGTGGTNAAAGTGGCGGTTGGGCTATACCCCATTCNATTGGGGTTACTCGACTGAATGCGGAAATGATACTGCGTGCCTGGTGACAAACCCGTGAGCGTATGGGAAAATGCTCCAACGGGCTTGGCGCCCAAGTTTACCGGAGTGAGAGGAGCGGTCGCGCTGGGCAAGGTGAAGCGGTGAGGGTGGTTTGAGGGCAAGGAGGACTGAATGGCCCAACGGTGAGCGAGGTATCCTTCCAACCATCTNCGATGCAAGGGATTGATGCTGCGAAGAAAGATGACTTCAGCCATCTTGCCGCCAATGGTCTGAGGGGGGTTGGCCCGGTTGCCCATNAGGGTGATTCTTTGTTTTTCGGCAAGGCCGATGGGATCGGGCGTGGAGGCGTTGACCAAGGTACCATTAACCCACATCGAGGAAGTCGACGAGTTGACGTCGAAATCAATGGTGAAGAGGTGCAGGGTATCGAGAGGCACGGTGTAGTTGACGGTCGNCATCCAGGTGGAGTTCTTGGCCAATTTCGAGTTGAAGGTGGCGGCGTTTGCGGAACGAAGTTCCCATTTCCCGTTTCCACCGTTTCCATAGGAAAGAAGAGCGTCCTGAGTACTGCTGATCCCGCCCGTATCCACCCGGGCGACGAGGAAGCAAGTCAGATTGCGGTTGAGAACGTTGCTGAAAGCGCGTTGGAGGAAATCGTCCCCATCGAATGAAATCAGGTTTANTCCGTTATGCGAAGCCAGAGCGGTCTTGGGTTTCGAGGCGTTGGTCTCCTGAACCATATTCAGGTTGTTTCCACTCTTNTCACTCCACTGGCTGACGTTTCCATCGAGGTGGGTGATGGTGGAACTGTCATTGGCGTCCANCCAGAGGGCCAATTTGGGCCCGAGACTGAAAGGGGGAGACTGGATGGGTCGAGGNACCTGATAAGTCGAATCATCGTCGTACTGCAAAACAAGCGTGGGTTGAGTGCCTCCNGTATANGCGGTGAGATTGCCCTCGATNGTGGCGCTNGTACCCGTAATTNCGCTAGTGGGAAGAATCTGGACGATCGGAGCCTCGTTGAGGTTGGTGACGGATACGGTGAGAGTTTGGGTAACTGCATTGACTCCATCCGAAGCTTGCACCGCAACTTCATATCCGTTGTTGGTTCCGGCATCCTGCGCGGTTTCGAAATCCGGGGCTTGGGCAAAACTCAGAGCGCCCGTCGTTGCATTCAACTCAAAGAAAGCCTGATCGGCTCCACCGCTCAGCGAATAGGTGAGCGAAGAAGCCTCGGGATCCTGAGCGCTGACNATTGCGACCCCCCTTTGGTTTTCATGTACGTTCAGGGTGTATGTGGCGGCTCCACCGAAAGAGCTAAGCAGNGGAGCTTCGTTCACGTCNGNCAGGGAGATGGTGAAGGATTCCTCCCGAAAGGCGGAAAACTGATCGGTGGCCCGCACGCGAATGAGATATGCGCTCGCGTTGTTTTCAAAATCGAAATTCGCCGCGGTACGCAAAGTGCCGTTTGAGTCCAGGGTGAACAGATTGTTTTGAGTGGTTCCATTCTGGTCATTGAGAGTTAAGGTCAGCGTGGCGCCGGCATCGGGATCGGTGGCATTGAAATCGACCACCGCCGAACCGAGGGCAAGGTTTTCGGGCATGGACAGCGAGGGACCGGGAATAATGTCATTGGGAGCATCATTACTGGTGGCTAGGAAAGTGCGNACGGGCGCCCAGGATGCTCCTGCGGAGTTAACCACTCGAGAGGTGTAGAAGTAGTTCACCCCTGCCGACAAACCGGAAATGGGATGACCATACAATCCGACTCCTTTCAAACCCGTAAGAGAATGATTACTGTCCCAATTGGCGGCGACGTTGCTGGCATTGTCATCTCCCCAGAAGAAAGTGAGGGTGCCATCCTCCCCCCCCGTGGAAAGGATCTGGGAGCGAATGGTGGCCGAAGTCGGTGTGGTGTTGGTCGGGAATACTCCGATGACTTGGGCAAGACCGGCGGTCGTGAAGGANCCGGTTGAGGAAAAGGCCCGGCCAAAACCGCTCACACCCTGAAAGCGGTATTTGTAGGAAGTGGAAGCGGATAATCCGGTCAGGGTGTGNGTAAAGGNACCCAAAGGTTTNGTGCCGAGNGCAACGTGGGAGAGTGGTTGGTTGAGNGTCGGAGCTGANGAGACGTAGGGATGACCGGCATCAAGGGTTCCGTTGAGATCCCACTTATGGGCAAGATAGCCCTCCATGCGCAAACGGTCGTTTGCATCNACGGTTCTCATGCAAATGACTTCAGCCACCTTACCGGCAGGACTTTGAGGAGTATTGGCTCGATTCCCCATCAAGGTGATCTTTTGCTTTTCGGCGAGCCCCAGCGGATCCAGAAGGGCATTGGTTCGCAATTGCCCATCCACCCAGTTGGACAAGGTTCCGTTTGCCCGATCGAAGGAGATCGTAAAGATGTGATACGCCCCCAAAGTCACGGTCTTCGTCAGGGTTCCCTGCAACCAACTTCCGTTTTTGGCGATTTTGGACTGAAAGTTGTTGGCATTGTTGGATCGCAACTCCCATCGCCCGTCGTTTCCACCACCGTAGGACAGCACCGCATCCCCATTGTTGTTGACTCCGCCCGCGTCAATTTGAACGACGATGACCCAGGTTTGGCTGTAATCCAAAATGTTGGAATATCCGCGTTTCAGGATATCGTTGCCGTCGAAGGTCAGAACGTTCAATCCATTTTGCGTATCCACGCCGGTGCTTGGCTTGGAATCGTTGGCGTCTTGGGTCAGAGAATGATAATTGCCGCTCTTGTCCGTCCATTGACTGACTTTACCGGCGTTTTGAGTGATGGTGTTGGAGTCGTTGGCATCCAACCACAAGGAGAGTTTCCCGCTAATGGTATTCGGAACGAAAGGATCGGGGCGAACCGAATGGTAGGATGCATTATCGTCGTAGAACAAATGAATTTGCGGTTGGTTCGCGCCATTGAATGCGGTCAGGTTTCCTTCGATGACCGCGGTGGTCGCGGTGATGGAGGAAACGCCCACCAAATCGATCAAAGGAGGATCTTCGGTATTGACGATGCTGAAGACGAAACTTTGGTCTACCTGGAAACTTCCATCCGATGCCCGAACCGTGACGTTATAATCATTGCCCGCATCGCTATCCAAAGGAGTCTCAAAATCGGGAGACTGGGAAAAGCGGATTACTCCACTGCTTGCATTGACCTCAAAGAGCGCCTGATCCGCGCCGCCATTGATTGAATAGTTCGGCGTCGAATCAACGTCGGATGCCGATACGACGGCGACTTCGATTTCGCCCTCCAATCGGTTCAAGGCCACGGAAGCGGAAGCAGAATAGGAAGTCAGGGTTGGAGGTTCGTTGACATTTTGAAGGGTGATGGTGAATTCTTCCTCGCGGAAGGCGTTGAACTCATCGCTTGCCCGTACGCGTATTAGGTAACTCGAAGCGTTGCTTTCGAAATCGAAGGACGTGGCATTTTTCAATGTGCCGTTGGAGTCCATGCTGAAAAGGGAATTTTGCGTGGTTCCGTTCAAGTCGGAAAGTCCGAAGGTAATGGTGGCCCCCGCGTCCGGGTCCGTTGCGGTGAAATGAAGAAAGTTCGAATTGATGGGCAGGTTTTCGTTCATCACCAAGGGGGAACCGGCTTGGATGTCATTGGGGGGCAGGTTGCTGTTGGCGGTGAAAGTGGTAACGGGCGCCCATGCGGTTGCGGCGGAGTTGACTGCCTTGACGGTGAAGAAATAGGTCGTGCCATTGGAAAGTCCCGCAATGGAGTGAGATAACTGCCCTACTCCGTGAGTGCCCGACAGGGTTTGGGAAAAGTCCCAACTGCCCGCGTTATCGCTGGCATTGTTGTCCCCCCAATAGAAGGTAACGCTCGGATCCTCTTCGCCTGTGGAGAGTAAAGTCGCTTGAAGAGTGGCTCCCGTTGGAGTCAGGTTCGCAGGGAAAACCGTGATCAAAGAGGCTGGGCCAATGGTTTTGAAGGTGCCGATGGAAGAGAAGGCAATTCCTTCGGAATTTTTGGCTAAAAAGCGAAGATGGTGATTCGTTCCCATGGGCAAACCACTCAGGTTCTGCGAGAATGAGCCGACGGCTTGGGTACCCAGTGAAATTTTTCGGAGAGGTAAGTTGGAGGTCGGTGGACTCGAAGCGTAAGGGTGAGAACCATCCAAATCGGATTGAATTCCCCACTTATGGGCAAGATAGCCCTCAATTCTCTGACGAACCGAGTTGGAAGAAGTTTTAAGACAAATCACTTCCGCCATCTTACCCACCGGGCTATAACTTGCATTGCTTCCGGTGAAGACTCGGAGGACTTGGTTGGTAAGCCGAGCCGTATTGTGCGTGATGTTGTTGTCATTGATCGCGCCATTACGCCAACTGGAATGTTTGCTCCCGCTACGATTGAACCCAATGGTGTACATTTGGTAACCGCTGATGTTCGAGTTACTGAAATTCGTCGTTCCCAAGGCATTGCCATCAACGTAAACCTTTCCTCTGAATTGAGTGCCGTTGTTGGCCCGAATATGCCATCTACCCGCGCCCCAACCGCCGTAGGTAATGATTCCATCCGCCGAATGATTGACTCCACCAGCATCGATCTCCGTGACCACAAACCAAAGTTGGTCCTCGTCTTGAAAACCCACGGAGGCTCTTTGCAGATAATCATCACCGTCAAAAGTCAAAACGTTCAGTCCGTTCTGAGTCGAGGAGCCGGTGAGCGGTCTTTTCGAGCTATCGGATTGCGAAAGATGCAAGCCGTTTCCGCTTAGATCCCTCCATTCGCTGACGACTCCCGCCGATTGTATGACCGATGAGGTATCGTTTGCATCCAACCAAAGCGCCAAATCAGACGCATGGTTCAAGGGAACGAACGGATCCGGTCTTTGCGAGGAATAATTTTGGTCGTCATCGTAGAAAAGAGTGACGGTCGGCAAATCAGCTCCCGCATAGGAATTAAGAGCGCCATTTACGGTGGCGGCGCTCGCTGTAACCGAAGTGGCGGATCCAACGGAAACGCTGGGAGAAGCCGCATGGGATACCGAAAAAATCGCATAAAAACCTAGTGCTGCTGAAAGGGCAATTCCACAGCGGTTAATCAAAATGTCTTCCAACCAAGCAGTTAGAGCATTTTCAGGAAATCGGGCAAAATGAAGGATAAGTGGTTTGGGTTAGTTTAGGTCGATTGAAATTTCACAAAAAAAGTCGATCAGTGGTAATTAGCGTTATTCTAAAATAAAATACGTCAAATATACAGTTTTTTTGTCGGACAAAACGCATTGAGCAAATATTCAGACTTTTCAGACAAGAAAGAAAAGCCGACGTTTGACTAAACTGCTATTTTCACACCTCTGCGAAGGTAGGCGGGCACATCCAAATCTTCGCCCTCGTAGAGGTTTCGCGAAGACAAGTCATCGAAGATCCCTCTCTGGTTCTGTTCCTCCATAAACTCAAAGGTGTTTTGATCGACCTGGTCCTTTTTTCCAGTCCGGGTCTTTTTGCTTCCCTTTGTCGTTGAATCGGCAATGGGCTTGGACTTCAGCTTCGAAGCATGGGATTGCTTGGACTTGGGTTTGGCCATGATGACCTGATCCGCAACCGGAGCCACGTCCGCTTTGACGCCTGCCTCCAAATCGGTGGCTCCCAGTACGATGATTTGAACGCGATTTCCCATGTTCTCATCAACATGGGCGCCAAATACAACATGGTCTCCCGCTTTGAACTCCTCTCTGATTTCGAGAGCCGCTTGCTGCAAAGCGGACATTCCCATTCCCGTACCTCCCGTAATCAGAATCAAAAGGGCATCGGCGGCCTTGGATACTTCGGGCAGGTGAAGCATTGGGCAAAGCATCAATTCACGCAATGCATGACGGATCGCGTCCTCGCCCTCTCCTTCTCCATAACCAAAGAGCGTACGTCCCGCTCTCCGATAAAAGGCCTTTCGCAAATGAACGAAATCAACGTCGATCATGCCCTTGCGAAAAATAAGTGAGCAAATGGCGGAAATGCCCTTGCTGACGTTTCGCCCCGCTTCCGCGAAGCATTCGAGAGCGGTTGCATCCGCACCTCCGATTTGGAGAAGAGAATCATTGGGTAAGGGCACCACGGCGTTGGCAAACTTTCTAAGCTCCGTCATACAATCCTCCGCCTGAGCATGCCTCCCCTTCTCCCAACTGAAAGGCAAGGGACAGAATGCGAAGACCAAGGCGCCTGCCTCACGCGCCAGACGGGCAATGACTGAAACGGCTCCGCCTCCCGTTCCTCCCCCAAGACCAGCCAAAAGAAAAACCACATCCATTCCATCCAATTTTTTCCGAATCGAATCCTTTTCCTCTTCCGCCGCTTTTCTGGCCAATGCAAAATCTCCTCCCGTACCCATTCCACGGGTATGCCTTCTTCCGATTGCCAGCTTCTCAGACGCGATGCATTCCGAAAGGGCTCTTGAATCGACGTCTACGGCCAACTGCTCGACGCTTTGAAAATTGTCCAACCTCAGACCATCCACCAAAGACAATCCGGCTCCTCCAACTCCGATGATTTTTGCTCGGATTCCGGGAGTTTCATTCGTTTTGGAGAAGACTGTGTCCTGATCTAGAAAATTATCTTGTGTCATGGCGTTTAAGGATTGGTTATGATTCAGTTAGTCTGGGTTTGTCATCCGATCCCAAAGGTATGGGCAAGTTTTTCAAGAAATCCGGTTTGCTCCTGATCTTTTTTTTGCCCGGGGAGGCTGTGATCTTGCAGCCCATAATGGAGAAGACCCAACACCGTGGCATTTTCAGGTTGAGCCAACTCCGGCTCGATCCCCGGAGGAAAACCTGCCTTACGGACGGGTAAGCCAAGCACTTTGCCGGCAACCTGTTCGATGCCCGGCATCTGAGATCCGCCTCCGGTCAACAAGATCCCTCCTTTCAATTCGTTTGCATCCAATAAGGATCCCAACTCCTTGCGAATGATTTCAAAAAGCTCTACCACTCGAACGTGAATGACGTCGGAAATGGCTTTTCGGGAAACCGAACGATCTCCAATTGTCTTGTTCCCTATGATCCAGACGTCTTCTTCATCGTCGGAGGGATCGGGACTGGCCTTGCCATGTTCGATCTTTAATTTCTCGGCATACGGCTCCAAAATGCGCAGGCCCATGCTAAGATCTCCGGTCACGTGATCGCCACCTACTGGAATGACCCCAGTGTAAGCGACATACCCTTGGTGATACAAAACCAGATCGGTGACGCCCGCACCCAAATCGATGACTAAGGAGCCAGCACGCCTAAGGTCCGGTCCGGCAACCATGGTGGCGGATGCAATGGAAGAAAGGATCAGATCGTCAACCTCCAAACTATAGTTGGAAATGACGTGCAGCGCGGAACGAATCGCCTGATCATCGCCATCGATCGACCAATAACCCACGTCAATTTTCTTACCAATCAGTCCAACGGGATCTTCCACAACCTTTTCATCAAGAACAATCGGAGTGCGAACATGATGAACGTAAGATCTCCCCGTTTCGGGCTGGCGCCTTTTCGCTTCCGATTCGGCCCTCTGCAAATCATCGACCGCCACACGATTGTCGGAAGATGCAACAAAGGCAGAACCCCTGAGCATTTGTCCATCCAAATGGGCGCCGGTCTGAGCCAAGTAAACCGAATCAACCGTTGTTCCTGACATTTTCTCCGCTTCCTCAAGTGCCGCATGGACTGCAGCGGCGGCTTTCCTGAAGTCAACGATCTCTCCTTTCCTCATTCCCTCATTGGGACGCGAAGCCATTCCCACTACATTAAGACTTCCATCCTCACCCACTTCGCCAACCAAGGCTTTCGCTTGGGACGTTCCAATTTCGACGGCTCCGATTATTTTGCTCATGCTGGGCTTTCCTTTCTCACGGGTTCATTCAAATCTTGGCGTAAACCGATCGATCATGCGAAAGGTCGACCGATTCGATGCTACTCTTCATTCTAAAGTCGGGTTGCCTCAGCAGGTACTTCAATCTCTGCATTTGAGCTCCATAGTCCCGCGGAGCGAAACGTATGGAACGAACCTTCCCCGACCGGACCAAGACATGCGCCCCAGGGTCGGATTGATCCGGTCTCTCATAGGAAACGACCCGCCAATCTCGGTATAGCTCCGGATAGTCCTTTCGGGCGAGATTCAACAGGGGAGCGATCCTTGGAATTCCTTCCAATTTGCAATAGCCTTCCCCGTCCGAATTCAACCGGAGCAGACTCGGATGAATGGCAAGTGAAGGCAAAAGGGATAAGCTGGAAGAGGGATATCCGACTCCTTGGTACAATGAACCATCACCGGCTACCATCCAATCCTGCACCCCATTGTCCTTGGCTCTTAAGCGCAAAACCAAAATCGGTTGTTTTTCTTTCATTTCCACAACCAAAGTGGAAGGGAATTCTCTCCGCACCGTCACCTCCTTCACTTGTTGTTCGGCTTCCAATTCGTTTCTAATGCTCATAATATCAAGCTGCATCAGTGATCGGGATCGCATGGGACCAAACCAATTTCCAAACCACCTTTTTGAAAGCACCCCATCGGTCTGAAAAATGACTTCATTCACCGGAGCCCCCAAACCCGTAAATTCAATCGGATCAACGGAAGAATCGATTTTCTTGTCGAACCACCACAAACCCGCTACCAACGTAGCCAAACATAGAGACAAGAGTCCGAGCTTTCCTGCAGTCTGTAATTGCTTGCGGAAGGCGGCGGCGGATGCGGGTTTACGGGATGAGCGAGGTGCAAGATTTTTCCACCCGCTTCCTTGAGAGCTTTCTTTTTTGGTTTTTTTTCTCATGTTTCTAAAAGGTTACCCACAGATTGGGCAAAACGATCAACGGCAGGTTCCACCAATCTCATTGCGAGAGACTGAAAATCGTATCCTGAGCAAGAAGCGCTCTTGGGCAAAAGGCTGGTTGAAGTAAGACCCGGCAAAGTATTGATCTCCAAAAAATGCGCATGCCCGTCTTCACAGACTATGAAATCAACCCGAGCGAAATCCCTGCATCCGCAATGCTGGAAAACGATCTCCGCATTTCGCTTCAGCCCATTTTCAAGATCGAGTGGGAGCACCGCTGGGTATCGATATTCCGTGGCACCCGCCGAATACTTCCTCTTGAAGTCATATACGCCGCCATCCGGTATCACTTCAACGACACCCATCGATTCTCCCCTTAAGACGCCCACGGTCATTTCACGACCAAAGATTCTTCTTTCAATCATCCAATTCCCCTCATCGATCGTGGACAAGGCATTCTGAAATTCCTCTCTGCCCCGAATCACGAAAAGAGCCACACTGCTTCCCTGATCAATGGGTTTGATCACCAAATCATTGCCAAGTTCCGAAAGGATGTTTTCAAGGTCCACGCTTTCCGGATCTTGAAAATAACAATCAGGGGCACCATTGACTCCAACCTCCGCAACCTTGATCTTGGCTCGCCCCTTATCCATACAGAGTTGGCTGGAGATCCGATCGCTTCCGGCATAGGAAAAGCCTTTTTCCTCCAAGAGCGTCTGAAGAGTTCCATCTTCTCCGAAAGTTCCATGAACCACAGGAAATACCACCGTTGTCAAAGGATCCAGTCCGCTTGGCAGAACGGCCTCCCTCAAGTCAATCAAATCCACTGAAAAATCCTGTTCCAGCGCATCCGCCAATGCCTGACCGGAGGCCAAAGAGACATCCCTTTCCGCACCGAATCCACCGGATAGAACCGTGATTGTCGGTTGTTGGTTCATCCTTTTGTTAAGAGAGATACTCATCCCAATTCTTACCCAACACTCCGATTTCCGGCTCAAGTTCCATGCCATTGGACTCCTTGACCCTTTTTCTTACCCTTCTTATCAACTCTATCACTTCTTCCGCCGAAGCTCCCCCTTCATTCACGATAAAGTTTGCATGAACGTCGGAAACCACGGCATTCCCTTCCCTTTCACCCTTCAATCCAACCTCATCGATCAAAGCGCCCGCGGACTCTTCTCCGGGATTTCTAAAGATGCAACCGGCGCTTGCCTCTCTGGGTTGGGATTTCCGTCTTCGTTTGGCCATATTATCAATGGCCTTTCGAATGGCTCGATGATCCGAACGGCCTTCGGAGCGTAGCTTGGCCCGGAGAGCGATGCCTTCCACGGCTTCCCTGCAATATCGATAGCCCACGTTCAATTCCGAGCCGTCAATCCTTCGCATCGAACCGTCGGGCAAAAGAAATAAGACCCAATCAACCAAATCAAAGGTTTCCCACCCCATGGCTCCGGCGTTCATACGCAATGCACCTCCCAAGGTTCCGGGGATTCCCTCCAAAAATTCGAACCCCTTCAATCCTCCGGCGCAGGCAATCCGACAAATTTCCCTTAAGGATGCGCCGGCGCCCACCACCAATGCTTCCGAACGCAAAGAGACCTCACTCCAAAAGGATCCCTTGAGCCGCAAGGCAAGCCCCGCATATCCGTCATCCGGAATAATGAGGTTGGAACCCCGACCAATCATAGCTCGTGGCAATTCGAAAAGATGAGACGCTTCGACAAGATTCAGAAGATCCTCCAAGGTTCCGGGCTCGGCATACCATAGAGCCTCTCCTCCCACCCTCATGGTCGTTTTGGAGGACATTGATTCCTTGAACCTAAGGTCACATGCGGGAGACAAACGATTAGCAAGATAATCCGCAAAAGCCTTGTCACGGTCATCCTTACTTTTTTCATATGAGGCGAAGGCGTGAGCCCAGCTATCGAGATTCCCTGCCCCCACGAATAAAACCTGATCTCTTTTGAGCTTCCCCCTGGGTTTGCCTCTTAGCGCAGTTCTCAATTCAGGAAAGTCCTCATAGACCTTTGCATCCTCACGCAACCTGGGAGGAAGATGTCCCGACAGTGCTTCAACCGTACCTTCGGCGTCAAAGTCTTCAAAGGCGCCATAGGTCTGAATTAGATGCAACTCATCTGCCACCGACAATTCCTCCGCAAAACCTTTTGCATGGGCTCGCGTTCTGCTGAACCGATGAGGTTGAAAGACTACCCTGAGCAAATCATTCGGAGCCGCAAAACGGCGTTGAGCCAGAAATGCCCGAACTTCCGAAGGATGATGAGCATAATCTTCCATTATCATCCTTTGTTCGGATTCGAAAAGTAGGGATTGCCTCCTCTCCATTCCGGGGAAGAGTGAAAAATCAACCTTGCTCAAATCGACCCCCATGGATTTCGCCAAGGCTTGGACCGCACGCTGATTTGATTCTTCAAAACATGCTGGATTTTCGTGAGGTCGAAACCGATGGACGTCTTCGCTTAAATCAAGCTTTTTGATTAGCTTATCGATGTTGGAATTCTCAG
>NZLE01000088.1 GCA_002692605.1 Opitutia bacterium | reverse complement strand
GGCTGCGCGTTCGCAGGATGACATTCCAAACACGGTGAGGAATATACAAAGAAAAGTTAAAGGCTTTTGTACCAGTGCGAGGCTGAGTTTATTGCAAGTCATTTGCATTAAGCAATTGCGCTTCTATGATTAATCGTCAATCGTAATAGACTTTTACACGATGTACTTTGCAGGAAATCGATGACCGCAAGGCGGAAGCAAAAAGGGTGATCAAACGGATCTATGCGATTTTCGAAGACCATCGTGATGCAGCGGTTTCTCTTAAGATTAAACTTGGCCCCCAGGACCTTTCCTTCGTTCTCGAAGCCCTTCGGCAACATGCCAAGGGAGGGGTAGGGACGCCCGTGCCCGGTTCCCGCGGTGAGATTCACGGTTACTGCCTCAATCGCCTCTTTGAGGAACTTGTCGAAGAGCCGAGTAACATCCTTTTCACCACGAAGACCGGTCCCGACACCATGCGCTACGATGCTATGAATGCCGAGTTTTGGATCGAATGCCTTGATCTCATGGAGCAAACCTTCTGCGCTCCCCAAGACTAGAGCATGAAAGCTGCCTCCAAGCTGCCCGTAACCGTCCTATCCGGATTTTTAGGCTCGGGGAAAACCACTTTGCTCAACCAAAATTTGTCGATGGATAATCCACTTAATGCTTCCCAATCCAATTGTAATTCCTTTAAAACCTAACTTTCCCATTAAACCTCAATCCTATGAAATCATTATCTCGTATCCTCTCCCTTGCCACGCTGTCCATATGGGCCTTTACCTCTCTTTCTCTTGCCGAGAATAAGAAAGTCGTCTTTCTCGCCGACAAGGGAAAGAACACTGCCATCCACGCTCATGAAAGCGGGAACGCCATCCTCGCCAATGCCCTTGAGGAGAGTGGGTTGGGGTTCGATACGGCCCAGTTCAAAGGTTGGCCCGCAGATCCCAAGGCTTTTGATGGAGCGGACTCGGTGGTTATCTTTTGCAACGGAGGCAAAGGTCATCTTGTGATGAAGCATCTCGATCAGTTCGAAAAACTGATTGATTCCGGTGTGGGGTTCGTTTTCATGCACTATGCCGTGGAGGTTCCCGTTGGGCGCGCCGGTGTTCTCATGCGTGAGGCGATGGGCGGTTATTTCGAGACCNATTGGTCGGTCAATCCACATTGGACCGCTGATTTCAAGTCTCTTCCCAAACATCCCATCACTCGCGGGGTTAAGCCCTTCACGCAAAAGGACGAGTGGTATTTCCACATGCGCTTTCAGCCTGACATGGAAGGAGTGACCCCCATTCTCTCCGCTCACCCCCCGAAAGAGACNATGGATCGAAAGGATGGTCCTCATTCCAACAATCCGCATGTTCGCAAGTCCATGGCGGCAGGTGAGATCCAACACATCGGATGGGCCTATGAACGCCCGAATGGAAAAGGTCGTGGCTTTGGCACTACGGGCGGACACTACCATAACACATGGGCGAGAGACGATTGGCGAACCGTTATCCTTAATGCGATCGCCTGGACTGCCGGCGTGGAAGTGCCCAAGAACGGAGTTCCATCCATTGCCCAATTGATCAAGTAAGGTCTCTCTCTTAATCCATCGTCCGTTTCCGATGAAGACGGGTTCGTTTCCTTACAACCAAGCCAAGTAAAATGATCTTCAAAACCTTCTTTGCCATTTTTGCCGTCGTTGCCCTTCAANTCTNATTTTTCGACACCTCGGNCTTCGCCGACGANCATAAGAGTTCAGCCAAGATTAAGGTGCTTTTGGTGGANGGGCAGAATAACCATGACTGGAAGAGATGTTCCCCCGTGATGATCGACACTCTTCAGGCAACGGGTCGCTTCGAAATCGAACGGGCCATCGTAACGAAGGANGAGATCGCTGATTTCAATCCCGATTTTGCAAAATACCAGGTAATTCTATCGAATTACAANGGAGAGCCTTGGTTGGAAGAGACTCAGCGTTCTTTCGTTCAATACATGAAGGGCGGNGGAAATTTGGTCGTGGTTCATGCTGCGGACAATTCATTTCCCGAATGGAAGGAGTTCAATGAAATGATCGGACTGGGAGGGTGGAAAGGCCGGAACGAAAAGGATGGTCCCTACGTCTATTGGAAGGATGGCAAAATCGTTCGCGACAACTCCAAGGGGCGAGGTGGTTCTCANGGNAGACCTTGGGAATACAAGGTGGTTGTNCGTGACAGGGAACATCCCATTACCCGTGGTCTGCCAAGCGAGTTTCTGATGGTGAAGGAGGAGCTGTATGATCGCCTTCGTGGCCCTGCCAAGAATATGACGGTGCTTGCCACCGCCTTTGCCGAGGGAGGGTCCGAAAGGCACGAACCCGTTCTAATGACGATTAAGTACGGTAAGGGTCGGGTCTTTCACACGGTGATGGGACACAGTCATACTTCCATGGGTGGCGTTGCCTTTCAGGAAACCCTTATTCGGGGAACCGAATGGGCAGCGACCGGTAAGGTTAGCTTTGCTCCCGTTACCGCNNAGGATCTCCCCGCGGATCGCGCCGCCTATCGAGATATTGNGGAGATCAAGTCGCTGAACTGAGTCCTTCGCGCCCTCCTTTGCCATTCGCAAAGGAAAGATTATGCCAACGGAAGATTCGGTTGATCTTTCCTCACCTGACGATGAGACGGGGTATTTGGCGATGTTTGTGAGCCCGCATTTCAGCAAGGATGAGTCGGTTTATCAAACGATCCCGTTCGTCCTGTCCTTCAACCATTGCCCGTAGAACTTTCGTTTTCAGTTCCGAGTTGAAATCAGCGAACATCAGTAAGGGATGAATGCGAACCCCTCCGATTCCCTGGACCGGATCAACGTTCGAGTGTTTGGCCGCCCGAGGAAGTGGTCGCCATTGGTCGTATTTCGGAAGAACCATCTCATTGAAGGTACGAGCTAGTTCTCTCATTCTCTCGGTAGTCATGATGTCCTCATAGCGTCTTGACTGGTAATGCATGTAGAAAGACTTCATCGTAAAATTCATGTGAGCCCGGTCCTCTCCGCGCACCTGTCCTTTCCCACGAGGTGTATTGGTGTCATAATCCTTGGCCATCGGGTTCACGCAGTTGGGTTGGTACCCCCAGGCGCGGTACCACTTGTCCTTTTCATTCAGGTATTCTCCGTCATGGCCCGGAGCATAGAACTGGAAGGTGTTGAACCAACTCTTGAGAATCTTTTCAGCGCATGCGTCGATCGCCCGCGCGGAACCATAGTCTCCAAAGGTCTCGGCCGCCCGGGCGGCGAATCCCGCGCAGGAAGTCGCGGCGACGAAACGATTGATTCCCGCTCTTCTTTCTCTGGGCATAGGCTTGGGATTGGTTTTAAGGAAGGTCGTCATGGCTTCATCGCCTATGACCGACCTGCGAGCCTGTTCCCAGTTTTCCCGTTCCGCCAAGTAACGGTCGTTATCCTTATGAAATGCAGTGTAAGTGTCCCAGATGAATTCGGTCTGAAAATTGTAGAGCTTATGGTCTTTGTAGTCAGTGTAGTTCAGGGCAAGTTCCCGAAGGTAACGCTCGGCCCTTTGGCGATAGCTTGCCCCGAGTTTGCAGGGATCGCCGTCAGGGATGATCTCATCCCATATCTCGGGATGAAGTGAAACGCAATAGGCCGCGAGGGAAGGGGTGATCATTCGCGCATTGGCCGCATCCGAGGTATGAGAGATTTTATCCCTGATATACTCATGACGGGAATTGAAGTACTGACCATCGGAGTCCCCTTCGGAACGGAATCCACCCTCGGGGAAAACGCAGAAATCATGCAGGTTGAGGAAGCGCTGGTACGGTCCGCCGAAGCGAACGCCATATTTGGCGCCGTTTACCTCAAAGCCGTTGCGCTGAAGGATGGCCGGATCCGCAATGCGAAAGAGATGGTCGAGGACCTCCTTGCGTCGGGTGATGAGGAAGATCCTTGCCGGAATGGCCCAATTCGGAAGAGAGAAAATGGGATCCGCCCCAGTTCCGAAGCCATGGGCGTTGTAGCCAGCGACGTAGGCTGCCATAGCTTCGCATTCGGTCGGAGAAAGAGGTTCCGACAGATCGGTCGACAAGGTTTCGGCAAGAGCCATCGGATCCTTGGTTCGCGTGCCGGGAAATCCCGGAGTGTTGGGTCGACCATGAGGATGTCGGGGAGCTGGGATGAATTTGCGTAAAATGGTGAGGTTTTCCGGTTTGATCGACCCTTTTCGAAACTGGCTCATAACCGATTGCCCACGAGCAAAGAGGCTAAGCTTGGGAGCCTTCCCCAAACCCTTGATTCGGTAACTTCCCTTGCGACCGCAGGCAAACCATTCGATCAGTTCGCCGGTTCGGGCTATGATTATGGTTTCGGGTCCGAGTTCCTTGGATACCCGGGCTATGTACATCATGTAGTCGGGTGTTCGAAAGGGATTCATCCCGCTTCCGTCGTCCCGCTTTTTGTTGCGATTGCCATGACGCCCCAAAATGAACAATTGGCCATCCAGAGCAAAACCCGCATACGCCCTTGGGTCGATGATCCGTACGGTCAGGGCTGCCGCTTCCCCATCGGTCAAGGTCAGGCCTTCGATATCGTAAAGAGTGTAGTCGGCGTTGTTTTGCGGGATGAATTGAGCCAAAGCGGAAGTTGATACCCCTCTGTTTTCCAGCGAACCTGCCTCCAGGCTGGGTTTGAGGTAGCGAAAATCCTCATAACCCCGGGTGATGAAAGTATGCATACCTTCCGTATTCAAAGTCTCTACAATCGGTAAATGCCGAGCAATCTCATCCGCTCCGCTTCGATTGATTGACGTGATTCGGATAGCGGGTTTGTCCAAGAGGTTTCTTCCTCGATAGCGTGCGGTCAAACCGATTTGTTTTCCAATGTGAGGATGATCCTGCTCAACCGAAAAGGCAAAGGTTTGCCGGAACAATTCGTCGCTTAGCGCTTTGCATTGCGCGGTTCCAAGAGGAAATCGCAGATCTTTCCCAATCGCAAATACGTCAAGGTAGTAGATGGCCTCCCCGCCATTGCGACTGAGTGTGATGAGGGAAACCTCATAGCGTTTCCCCGCTTCTATGCGGATCTTGGTTTCCGAGGTTGCCTTAAGATAGCCATCGCTGCTGACCTGCAGAATGCTCTTGTTGTTCGAACGCTCAAGAAGGGTTGCAAATGGATGTCGTTCCCAGTCACGGTCATTGCGAAACAGCCGGGAATTGCGAAGTCGTTCCAATACCGGACTCAATGGAATGAGCTCGGCCTTGGCATCCTTTCGACCTCCAACGGTCCAGGCATCGAATTTGGAAAATTCGTAATCGGCGTTGGGGAAAGGTTCCGCCAAAATGGTCGTAACGGAGAAGAGCCAAACCCACGGAAGACCTCCTTTCCATCCATTCATGCCGAGAATGGAGACTGGGAGGGTTTTCCGATATTGTGGATAGGCTACGGTGTGGGGATACGGATTGCTCAGTGAGCCTTTCCAGAGGAAAGTTTTTTCAGTTCGACCTTACGAAACTCCACGGGGTGGCTTTCCGATTGGAGCGAAATGGTGCCGCCTTCAAGGAGGGTACCGTCATCCAACTGGGGCTTGGAGTAGGTCATGACGGTTTCTCCGTTGATGACGTGCTTGATGGACTTGCTGCCCCGAACCTCGACTTCCAAGGTCACCCATTGATCACCGTGATAGGTCTTGCTCTTGCTACTGATGCAATGCCTCTTCAATAACTTCCCATCCATGATTACGTCGGTGCCGGGTGTGCATAAGTTGCCGGTGGTTCGCTTGCCTTCCCCTTTGCCCCCCAAAACCTGAACCTCGATGGAATTGGGGAAGTCCTGATCCTTGGTCATGCTCTCCGGGGTTTGCCCGTGTATCATGACCCCACTGTTTCGAAAGGCCCATGCCGGACCGCCGGGAGCTTGCTCACCCAAGAAGCGATACTCGACACGGAGCAGGTAGTGAGAAAAGGGCGTATTGTAAAACATATGTCCGAAGGTCTCATTGAACTGATCGTACTTGTCATAGGCGACCCGGATGACGCCATCCTTAACGGCAAAGGTGTCATTGTGGTTAATTCCAGCCTCATGTCCCCGAATCTTAACCGTCCAACCGGATAAATCCTTTCCGTTGAAGAGCTGGATCCATTTTTCCTTATGATCGTCAGCCTTGGCGGGTAGGGAAGCCATTGCAAAGGAAGCAAGCAAGACCCGTTTGATATTGGAGTTTTTTTTCATTGAAAGTTTCGTTGATTCAGCAGCAACCGCAATTGCCACCGCTGGTTTTGGGTTTTGAGAACATGGAAAGAGTGGATTCGTCCGGTTCCGATTCCTGGCAAGAAATGAGCCGGCGAATCGGGGTGTGCGGGGGAGTCTGTCCCATGTGATGATTGGCCAATGAGCACAATTGCCCCCAGGTCGTTAACGTATCTTTGATGCTGTGGCTTACGGTTATTGTCTCTCCGTTTGCATCGCAATGGTAGTCGTAGGTTATCATAGGTGGATTATTGTAAAAGAGTTCAAAATCTAGTATTCGGGTTATTTAATAAAATTTCAAAGTAATTTGACTAGCAAAAAGTTCTTAGGAATGATCCATCGTGTAAGGATTCGAATGCTGAGAACCACCGCTGGGTAAGATACTCCTTACTGAAGACATAACTCCTGTAATGAAAACCCTTATTCAAATCTCCATCTACCTTATTGTTCTGTGTTCCCTTTTGGGTTCGGAGTTACCCGAGTTCAAATCCGAACTTTTCAAGAGGGGAAAGCTGATTTACTGCGATGAATTCGATGGTCCTTTGAATCGGGAGTTTTGGGGACAACCCAAGGGAAAGACGATCAAGGACGGGAAACTATTTGTCGGTCCTCTTTTCCAATCCAAGGAGGAGGCGATGAAGGTCCTCAAGCGGGATCACCATTTGGGTCTGGAACCCGTGGCCCACATTAATCGCATACCTCGGAAATTCGTTATGAATTTACGCTATCAGTTTGCCAAGCCTGAGCTTACGCCGGGACGTCCATCCTTTCAGATCGGTCATCACATGATTAATCTTGGAATCGTAAAAGAGGGAGGTCACCGTTTGAAACTTCCCGACGGACCCACTTTCTTTGAGCCTGAATCCGACATGGCCTTGAACAAATGGATCGATTTGGTGATCGAATACGAATTGGGGAAGATCCGCGTCGTGGCGAATGGCCATGGAAAAACCTATGAGCACGAAAAGGTGACGATTATAAATCCCAAGGATAAATATGGGCCTAGATTCACCTTCAAAGGTGGTCCCGAATGCGTAATTATTTTCGATTCGGTTAGGCTTTGGGATTGCCAGGGGTGAAGATTGATTTTCTCAAACGGCCCGAAATATTCGAAAACCTACCTGCCGAAGGGAACTCCTTGGAATGAAAAATTACTCAATCATGACGTTGTCATTGTTGCTGGCGTTTCGCTTTATCGCATCCGCTGGGGATAAGAAACCCAACGTCATTCTCATCTACACGGATGATTACGGATACACCGATCTCGGAGTCCATGGCATCGACAAGCATGTTGATACTCCAATTATGGACCAGCTTGCCCGGGGAGGAGCTTTCATGACCGCAGGCTACAGTTCGGCCCCGCAGTGTGTGCCCTCACGCGCCGGGTTGATGGTGGGTCGGGTACAAAATGAGTTTGCTTTTCCTCACAACCAGAGCGATGCAGGTGAGGGCAGTGGCCGTATGCCCCGGACCTACCCGAAAGGCTCGGATATGGCGGGCCAGCCCGTTTTGACCATCGCAGATAGGATGAAGAAGCTTGGCTACATTACGGGCTTGTCGGGCAAATGGCATCTGGGTCCCTCGAACAACCCCAACCCGAAGCACGAGCCACGGGCTCGTGGTTTTGACTTCTACTGGAGTGGTGCGATGGAGAGCGGTTCAACCAACCTCACGCTCGATGGCAAGCCCACGAAGCATCAGAACAGGAAAGGCTTGCCCACAGGCATAGCCAATCGCGTGATCCTACAGGGCAAGTACGCCGAATCTTTCATAGACTTCAGCCAGACTGCAGAGAAGCCTTTCTTTCTCTATCTCCCGCTCTATGGTCCGCACGTCCCTCTGATCAAGAAGTCGGACCCGTATTACAAAAAATTCCCCAAGCTGGACTATCCGCATTATGATGAGTGGAGAGATGACCGCAGACGGATGGGGCTGGCATTGATCAAATCCATCGACGACGCGGTGGGAGGAGTGATGGCCAAGCTCCGAGAGCTCGGTCTGGAGGAAAACACTATGATTCTCTTTGCCAGCGATAACGGGGCTCCAAGTAAAATGGGTAGGAGTGGACCGGGTCTGCCCGGTGGACCTCCGGGCAGCAAGGGAGTCTGGAACGGATCCAACAACGTGCCCATGCGTGGTGAGAAAGGCAGCCTCTTCGAGGGGGGGATACGGGTGCCCATGTTTGCGTACTGGAAAGGCAAAATTATTCCAGGTACGGTAATAGAAGAGATGGTGACCACGCTCGATCTCACCGCTACCTCTCTGAAAGCCGGAGGCGGAACGATTCCCGACGAGTTTGACGGGGTGGATTTGCTTCCTCGATTAACCGGGAGAGTGGCTGAAATTGAAAGAACGGAACCGATGTTCTGGGATTTCTGGCATACTCAGGCGGTGCGTATTGGTGATTGGAAACTATGGCGGTCCACGGAGCGGGAAATGTTGTTCAACTTAGCCAAGGACCCGTATGAAATGACCAATCGTATTCAATCCGATGCAAAGGTCGCGGATCGGTTGCGAAAGAGGTTGGATCAATGGTCTGTTTCCCTGCCGCGTCTTAACAAACCTGACCGGGACGCGAATGAGGTGTTTGCCTGGCCTCTCGCGGGTGCCCCCCCAGGCACAAAGCCGGATCCACGCTATCTCGTGCCTTACGGTGATCCAAAGCCTGCTCCCTATCCGGCTCCGATCGGGAGAGCTGCAGCGGAATGAGAAAGAATCAAAAATCATGATGAGGAGAAAGATACTGTGGACGCTTGTCATAGCTCTGTTCACGCTGGAAGCGGTAAGGGTCAAAGCGGAAAAACTTGGTCAACCCAACATCCTCGTCGTTTTCACCGATGATCAAGGCTATGCCGATCTCGGTTGTTTCGGGAGTAAGGAAAATCAGACACCGGTCCTCGATAAGCTGGCCAGGGAAGGAACCAAATTTACCTCCTTTTATGCCCAGCCGGTTTGCGGACCATCACGCTCCGCTCTGCTGACGGGCCGATATCCCGTGCGTAGTAAAGGCTGGTCGATGCCCGCATCTGAAATAACCTTTGCGGAGATGCTCAAGGAGATCGGCTATCAGACGGCATGTGTGGGGAAATGGGATGTTTCGAACCGAAGGGCGATTGTCGAACGGATGCCCAATGCACAGGGATTTGATTATTATTTTGGGGCGCTTGGCGCGAACGACAGCGGGAAATCGGTTTTACACAGCAACAATGAGCTGGTGGGCACAACCGATGATATGGCGGGGCTTACCCGACTTTTCACCGACAAGGCGGTCGATTTTCTGGTCAATCAGCGGGACTCCGAAAAGCCATTCCTACTCTACCTTGCTCATACGATGATGCACACCATTATCGATGCATCTCCGGAGTTTAAGGAGAAAACGGGGGACAACCTCTATCGCGCCGTGGTTGAAGAATTTGATTTTGAAACAGGCCGCCTGCTCGCAACCCTGGAAAAACTTGGTTTGAAAGAAAACACTTTGGTTATCTTCACGACCGATAACGGCCCCTGGAATCAGCCCAAATATTATGAAAATAAAAAGGGGCATCCCAAGAATTCGATTTTCTGGGGAGATGCCGGACCATTGCGCGATGGAAAGGCATCCATTTACGAAGGTGGAATCCGTGTTCCCTGCATCATGCGCTGGCCCGGTAAAATAGCGGCTGGGAAAACAAACGACGGTCTCATGGCCACCATCGATCTGTTGCCGACCTTTGCAGCCCTGACCGGGGCCAAGGTTCCCGATGACCGGATCATCGACGGGGTCAATCAACTGGATTTTATTTTGGGCAACTCCAAGACAGCTCGAACCTCCTACCTCTACAACCCCGGTTCGGCATCCGTCCAAACCCGGATTCTGAAAGGGAATGCGATTCGGGAAGGACACTGGAAACTGATTTCGCCGTTGAAAGTGGGCATGTTCCTTGAAGATGCCGGATCCGGGGATTGGGAGCTCTACAATCTAAAGGAGGATATTGGTGAGTCTCGTAACCTGTCGGCCAAGTACCCGCAAAAGGTTAAACGCCTCAAGGCAATGCTGCAATCAAGCGAAGCAAAATAATTTTGTAAGAAATACTCGGTTGCCGATATGTAGCCTTTGCTTATGAAAATAATCAATTTTATTAAAACTGGTTCTTGTTATCTTCCTTTTTTGGGGCTTATGATTTATGGTCATTCCCTGATAGCCGTACCTTCTGTGGAACAGATTCGGTTACCGGAAGGTTTTAAGATTGAACTCCTGTATTCCGTACCCCGTGACGATCAGGGTTCCTGGGTCGCTATGTGTCAGGATGATAAAGGCCGCTTAATCGTAAGCGATCAGCATGGTGGTATCTACCGTTTCCCCATTCCCAAACTTGGCGAAAAGGTTGACCCTGCAAGTATTCAGCAGATCACCTATTCAGTAGTCGGGGCCAAAGCTAGAAGAAGAATCATCGGTACGGACCCGAAACCAATGACGCCGGAACTGGCCAAGCTTCCAAAGATAGGCCATGCCCAAGGTCTTTGTTAT
>NZLE01000087.1 GCA_002692605.1 Opitutia bacterium | reverse complement strand
TACTACCTTTGATTTTTTCGGCAATCCTGCAAAGCAAAGACGATCGTTTCCTCCCGGATAGCGTTCGAAAGGGACCGAAGGATTCTTTAGCTCTTCTCATGGCCAACCGAACTTCCTCCGGAGTCGCATCGGCCAATTTGCTCATGGGTATGGGTCGGAAATTGACTTAGAGGTACATGCTTTCGTAGATTTCCGCGATCTTTCGGATCGCCAAGGCATAAGCTGCGGTTCGCCGGTCGGTAATCTTTTCGTTTTCATGCTCTTGCAACTTGATCTCATTGTACGATTGACGCATGGTGTCCTCAAGACCGGATCGAACCAAATTGACCTCATTGGGTCCTTCAAGCAGTTTTGCCTTTGCTTCGGAATCCAACTTTGTAGCCATGGCGCTTTCAATCAGCTCAATCACTCTTTCATTCTGAGCTTCGGCAAACCTTCTGTCCAACCGCCCGAATCGGACGTGGGAGAGGTTCTTCAACCATTCGAAGTAAGAGACCGTCACACCTCCGGCATTGAGGTAGGCGTCGGGTAAGATGAGGATTCCCCTGTCGTTGAGAATTTGGTCCGCTTCGTAGGTTACGGGGCCATTGGCAGCTTCTGCCAGCACTTTGCATTGGAGGCGGGGTGCATTTTCATGGGTGATGACTCCCTCCATGGCGGCGGGGATGAGAATGTCACAAGGATGTTCGAGAAGTTTGGCGCCATCCTTGAAAAAGTCGGATTCNGGGAAGCCTTCCACTTTTCCATGTTCCTTCTTGTACTGAAANACTTCATCGACCCGTAGACCGCTTTCGGAGAGGATCGCTCCATCCCGCTCAATAATCCCAAGGATCAGGGCGCCATCCTCCTCCTCAAGGAATTTGGCGGCATGATAGCCCACGTTGCCCAGTCCTTGGATAATGATTTTCTTGCCTTCNAGTTTGCCTTCGAGCTTCGCTTTGCTGAGGTCATCCGAATTCCTGAAAAGCTCCTGAAGACCATATTGAACACCCCGGCCCGTCGCCTCGACGCGTCCTTCGACACCTCCAAAGTGAACCGGTTTTCCGGTTACGCATCCNTTGGCGTTGATATCCGAAGGATGAAGCTTCTGATATTCATCAGCCATCCATGACATGGTTCTTTGCCCCGTGCCCATGTCGGGAGCAGGCACGTTGAGACCCGGCCCAAGAAAGCCGCGTTTGTCCAACTCTTGGGCAAATCTTCGGGTAATGTGTTCGAGCTCCTCCAGCGTATATTTTTTAGGATCCACTTTGAGAGCTCCTTTTGAGCCCGCNTAGGGAACGTTGACGATGGCGCACTTGTAGGTCATGAGGGCGGCGAGCGCCTCGACTTCCTGTTGGTCGCAAAAGGGAGCGTAACGAATGCCTCCCTTTGCAGGCAGGGCATGCTCGCTGTGGGTGGCTCGCCAACCGGTGAAAATTTCATAGCCGCCCCGAAGTTCGACGCCGAACTTCATTTCGCAAATGGCATTGCAGGTCCGAATCTGTTGAGCGAGGCCGTTGGGTAACTTTAGGGCATTGGCGGCGCGATCGAAACACAAGTCCACGCTTTCAAGAAAAGTGGTCATTTTATTTTCCTTCATTTTTCTGTAATCATGGAAAAAGAAATTTTGCGCAAACCCTAACCTGAATTGATTCTACAAAAAAACCCGCCTTTGCAGGCGGGCTTCAGTAAAGCTAAATTTTCTAAACGAAAGAAAGCTTACCAGTTAGACTGGCGAGGAGGACGGTCTTCGCGAGGGCGAGCCTCGTTTACCTTCAGGGCTCTTCCGCCGAGATCGCTGCCGTTCATTGCTTCAATCGCTTGGTTCGCTTCGTCATCATTNTTCATGGTGACAAAACCAAACCCTTTGGATCGACCTGAATTTCGATCACTGATGATGGATGCCTTTTCAACGCTTCCATAAGCGCCAAACGCATCCGCTAAATCCTGGTCACTGGTTGACCAAGGGAGATTACCCACNTATATTTCCATTATAATATTAGTCTTTTGTTAAACCGAATCGCTTTTGCTGACNTTGGTCGCTCGAGTTCTTGAAATCACCAAAGATGATCTGGTCGTCGAAAACCTAAATTTGCATAGGCGAAAAGACTGATAGTGCCGAATGATTGAAGAAAGATCAATGGGAAAAGACGAAGCTCGAATCTTGCCCTGAAAGCAATTCGGGGGAAGANATGAATCTTCTCTTGCCGAGAAGATATCTGGAGTTTTCATTCAACTGTTCCTTATTCCTCTGAAAGCGGAAATGATTGACTAGTCTTGATTAATTTAATCTTTCAATCCTAAATTAAAGCTATGTNCAAGGCTCTGATGATTTTTCTTTTCTGCTTTTTTGCATTCGAGCAGAGGGATAATCTTTGGGCAAATGACAAACATTGGGCCTTTCGACCGCTGATCAAACCCGAAGTTCCCGATTGCGGAGAGTCCGCTTGGCCAAGAAATGAGGTGGATGCCTTCATTCTCAGAAAGTTGGGCGAGCGAGGCTTGGAGCCCTCACCAAGAGCCGATCCGCGGACTCTTTGGCGTCGCTTGAGTTATGCCCTCGTGGGTCTGCCCAACCTAGGGCAATCAACTGAAGTTGCCTTCGAAGAGGAAATCGAACGCTTGTTGGCGTCCGAGCACTATGGCGAGAAGTGGGCGAGGCATTGGATGGACGTGGCCCGATACGCCGACTCCAACGGTTTGGATGAAAACNTGGCCTTCGCCCATGCTTGGAGATACCGAGATTACCTGATTGACGCCTTCAATGACGATCTGCCCTTCGATCAGTTCCTCCTCGAGCAAGTAGCCGGAGACTTGCTTGGTCAAGGAAAGCCCTTGGAAGAATCCAACCGCCTGAAGGTCGCTACCGGTTTTTTGGCTCTAGGTCCCAAACTTTTGGCGGAACCCGATCCCATCAAAATGGAAATGGATATGATCGATGAGCAACTCGACGTCATTGGCCAAGCTTTTCTTGGACTTACCATCGGGTGCGCCCGTTGCCATGATCACATGAGTGANCCCATAAGCACCGCGGAGTACTACGCCATGGCAGGCATTTTCAAAAGCACCAAGACCATGGAAAGCGTCCATCGTCCTACAAAGTGGTTCGAACACCATCTTTCACCTCCTTCCGCTCGAGCGTTTGCGGATAAGTATGAGCGATTGATCGAGGCCCAAAAAAAACTCATAGAAGCCTTTAAGGATAAGGCGAACTACGAATTGCTTGCAAAAGGGAAGTTCCGGAAGATACCGAAAACACCTTCTCTTCATTATACGGAATCCACCCAAAAGGAACTTTCGGTAATGGAGGACCGCCTGCTCGATTTGGAGAAAAATCGTCCGGAATTGGAATTTTGCCATGGTGTAAGCGAAGGCAACGCCACGGATTTGAGAGTCTTTCTCAGAGGAGATTCCGATACCTTGGGGGAAGTGCAGAAGAGAGGNTTTCTTGGCATTTTTCAAGCCGAGNAAAATAGAGTGATCGAAAATCANATGGGAAGTGGTCGCTTGCAGTTCGGAAGATGGATGGTGGAAGAGTGCAAGCCTCTGGTTGCTCGCGTAATCGTGAACCGGATTTGGCGNTGGCATTTTGGAAGGGGCTTGGTCGCGACTCCGGATAATTTCGGAGAATTGGGCNCTCGACCCACTCACCCTAAACTTTTGGATTGGTTGGCCTGCAAGTTTTTGGAGAACAACTGGTCGATCAAGTCCCTGCATCGACTGATTATAACTTCCGCAACTTGGCAAACTTCCTCGTTGAAGTCTCCATCCATGAGCAAAATTGATCCNGAAAATCTTCTCTACGCCGGTTTTCCAAGTCGCCGGCTTGAAGTTGAGATAATCCGCGATTCTCTTCTTGCTCTCAGCGGGGAACTGGACACGGCGGTCGGGGGAAAGGTCTTTTATCCNGAAAACAGAAAGCATGTCTTTAACGTTACTTCGGTTGATGAGACCAGTTATGATCTCAATCGAAGGTCCATCTATCTTCCTGTGGTGAGGAATCACGTTTACGATTTCTTTCAGTTATTCGATTATCCGGATCCCAAAATCGTTCAAGGTGATCGCAAAACCTTGTCAACCAACCAACAGGCCTTGTTTTTGATGAACAGTCAAATGATTCAAGATAAGGCTATGAAAATCGCAAAGCATGAATTCGACCAGAACCTTCCTCGCCAAGTATCCAAATTCTATCAAAAAGTATTCTTGCGAAACCCGGGTCCTGAAGAGCGGAGGGAAGGAGAACGGTTCCTGGATGAGTTTCCATCTCCCAGAGACCCCTATCATGCGAGAGCTTCCTTCGTTCAGGCTATGTTAAGTTCCGACGAGTTTCTTTATTTGAGATGAACGATATCTTTTGGAACAGAAGAGCATTTCTTCAGACTGGGGTAATGGGTTTGGGGCATGCGGCTTTGGTCAATGGATTATGCGCCGATGGCTCTTTGCCCGAAACAGGCCAGATTCATTCGCCAAAATACGTCCAGCGAGCCAAGCGAGTGTTGTTTTTGTTTATGAAGGGAGGTCCCTCCCAAGTNGACACCTTCGATTACAAGCCGGAATTGAAAAGATGCCATGGCAGACCTTTGCCTTTTGAAAAACCCAAGGTTCAGTTCGCAAAGACGGGGAANCTCTTGGCTTCACCCTGGGAGTTCAAAAGATACGGAGAATGCGGGCATGCGGTAAGCGAACTTTTTCCCGAGGTTGCCAAGCAGGTGGATGATTTGTGTTTCATTCATTCCATGCATGGAACCAATCCGGCTCATGGGGCCGCGGTTCTCAAGTTGCACACGGGCAGCGATAACTTCATCCGGCCAAGTATGGGTTCATGGGTCTCATATGGGTTGGGGTCGGAAAACGAAAATCTTCCTTCCTTCGTATCCATTTGCCCGACCCTCGCTCATGGCGGGGCCCAGAACTGGGGGNCCGCCTTTCTTCCCAATTCTCATCAGGGCTGTCCGATTGGCAATGCATCGATTGATCCGAAGGAGGCAAGGGTGGGGCACATTTCCAACAAGCGTGACACTTTCGAGCAGCAAAAGGCTCAGATTCGGATGATTCGCTCGCTCAACCTTCATGGATCCGNCAGTGGGCNCTTCGCCACCGATCGGCTTCGGGAAAGGATTGACGAGTTCGAAATGGCCTTCCGGATGCAGACGTCGATCCCACTTGCCCAAGATCTTTCAAGGGAAACTCAGGCGACCAAGAGTTTGTACGGAATCGACCGATCCATATCCGAGAATTTTGGGCGTCAATGCCTTATGGCGCGAAGGTTTTTGGAGAGTGGGGTGCGTTTTGTGCAGGTCACGCACAGTGCGAACAAGGCTCAATGGGATCAGCACGGGAATTTGCGAAGAGACCATGCGGAGAGAGCCGCCCAAGTGGATCAGCCGATTGCCGGATTGCTTTTGGATTTGAAGGCCCGTGGTCTGCTCGATGACACTTTGGTGGTCTGGGCGGGTGAATTTGGAAGAACGCCGACGGTGCAAGGACCCAAGTTCGATGGGCGTGATCATAATCCACATGGATTTACCATTTGGTTCGCCGGAGCCGGAGTGAAAAAGGGCTTCTCCTANGGAGCTACCGATGAGTTCGGATACTATGCCCGTGAGAATCCGGTGCACGTCCATGACTTCCANGCCACCTTGCTCGCCTTTCTCGGTATCGATCATGANAACTTGACCTATCGCTATGCGGGGCGCGACTTTAGGCTGACTGACGTTCATGGACGCGTGGTGAACGAGATCTTTGCCTGAAATTTTTTCGCTCATCCGATGGTTCCTTCTTGCGGCTTTGCGTGTTGGGAATTGTGATGGAAAACGATTGGTTATCCTTATGATTCGCATCCTCCCAGTTGTTATCTTGCTATCGCACTTTCTCTCGTTGGAGTCCTCCGCAATAGATTTCGCCCGAGAAGTTTTACCCATCCTCTCAAACAAATGTTTTGCCTGTCACGGACCTGATACCAAGAAAAAGGATTTGGTTCGCTTGGACAGGGAGGAACTCGCGAAGAAAGACTTGGGCGGATACCATGCCATCGATCCTGATGAATTATCCGAAAGCGAGGTNATTTTTCGGATTGAGGATGAAGAGGACCCCATGCCTCCGAAGGACTTTGACAAGACTTTGACAAAGGAAGAGAAGAAGCTCATCAGGGAATGGGTGATGTCGGGCGGGGAGTATGCTCGGCATTGGGCATTCGTGCCGCCGAGAAAGAACCTTGAACCCAAAGGCAATCCCATTGATTCTTTCATCGAGAGGAAGTTGCNGAAGATCGATGGCGNTTTGTCCGAGCAGGCGGACCGGGCAACCTTGGCGAGAAGGTCATCACTCACTCTAAACGGCTTGCCTCCGGAACCGAACCTGTTGGAAGATTTTCTCCAAGACAAACGCCCTGATGCTTATGATCGGTACCTCGATCGATTGTTTGCCAAGCTAGATTATGGGGAGCACATTGCCAGATACTGGTTGGACGCAGTCCGCTATGGAGATACCCATGGTTTGCATTTGGATAATCGAAGAGGCATTTATCCCTATCGCGACTGGGTGGTGCGTGCCCTGAACGATAACCAACCTTTTGATGATTTCATACGCTGGCAATTGGCAGGAGATTTATTTCCCGAGCCTACTGAAGATCAATTAATCGCAACTGGGTACGTCCGTATGAACCCAACTACGGGAGAGGGGGGTGCCATTCCAAAGGAATTTCAGGCCAAAAATAATTTCGACCGTGTCGAAACCACAGGCACTGCTCTGCTCGGACTTTCGCTGACTTGCGCCCGTTGTCATACCCACAAGTATGACCCCATTAGCCATAGGGAATATTTTGAATTCCTCGCTTTTTTCAATAACACTGCCGAACACTCCATGGATGGGAACAAATATGAATATGGAGATCATATTACAGTCCCGAAGGATCCGGAATCCAAGGCCAAGTGGGAGGTTTTACTCAACGACGAAAAAAAGTTTTTAGAGAAGATAAGAAAGTCGGAAAAGTTCCTTGATACGAAACTTGATTTGGCGAATCTCACTGCTCTATTGATGCCCGACCTCTCAAATCCGAGTTCAAAAGTAGTCGGGACTTCGAAGAATACCCCAAGAACCCAAACTCCCAAGCATGCCATTGATGACAACGTAAGGACAAAGTACTTAAACTATGACGCCAAAGGCAGTGGGCTGACGATTTACACTTCAGGAGG
>NZLE01000086.1 GCA_002692605.1 Opitutia bacterium | reverse complement strand
CTCAGCGGGGAGAGGGCGTGAGCGGGAGAATTGCTTGACCAATTCCCCTGCAATGTGTTCGCAGTCGGCGCAACTTCCGCCGTTTCCGCACAGGAGCAGTTTGCGGCTTTTGCGAAAGCAGGACAGAAGCAATTCCGCTCCTTTCTCCACTTCGCTCAGGCAAGGCGAAAGCTCGGGGTATCTCAAAACCAACTTTTGGAGTTCCTCCATGCAACTTACCCTAGCGGAAGCTTCAAGCTGAGCCAACCCCAATTCTCATCGCGTCATAGATTGTACCAAACACTTTACTCTTTCCCCAATTTTTGGCAGGATGAACCCTTTGAAGAAAAGATGAAGGCAAGTTTGGACGAAATGAATCTTTGGAGCGATGAGCTTGAAAGGTTGGACGCCGTGGAGCGTGTTGCTTGGGCTTGGGAACGTTTTGGCTCAGGTTTGGTGCTCTCTACGAGTTTCGGTTTGCAGAGTGCGGTTATGATTCATTTGGTTAGACAGGTCAGCGAGGAAATTCCGATTGTGTTTGTGGATACGGGCTATCTTTTTCCGGGTACTTACGAATACGCGCTGACCTTGCAGGAAAAACTTGGATTCAAGGCCAAGGTGTATTCGGCTTCCGTTTCTCCCGCCTTTCAGGAAGCGAAATATGGGAAATTATGGGAACAGGGGCGGGATGGCATGGCCAAATACAATTTGATCAACAAGAAGGAACCGATGGATCGAGCCTTGCGTGAATTGGGAGCCACTTGCTGGATGGCGGGCTTGCGTCGAGATCAGTCAGGAAGTAGAAGCGAACTGCCGGTTATGGAAAATCGGGATGAGATCTTCAAGTTGTATCCAATTCTTAACTGGGATAATCGCAAGACTTACCGCTATTTGCCCGACAACGGTTTGCCATACCATCCTTTGGAGGGAGTGGGTTACGTCTCCTTGGGAGATTGGCATAGCACGAAAAAGCTCTCCGAAGTGGATGATCCAGAGGAAACCCGGCATGGTGGACATGGCCGCGAATGCGGATTGCATTTGGATCTTCCAGAAGGGCTGGATTTCACGGTCTAGAAATCGAATGATCTTACCCGAGGACAAGACCCGGTTGCAGGAGTTGATCAAGAGGACCAATCACCTTTGGAAATTCCTGGAATGCGACGAGAAGAAGAAGAAGATTCTGGAGTTGGAGGAGCAAATGTCAGCCCCTTCGTTTTGGGATGATCAGGCCAACGCCCGCAAGATCGGATCGGAAAACAACCGTCTCAAGCAAACCGTTTCGAAGGTGGAGGATTTTCGCTCTCAGGTCGAGGACTTGGAAGCGCTCTGCGAATTGTGCGAAGAGGATCAGGAAGATCAGGAAATGGCGAACGAATTCGTCACCGGCTTGGATTCCCTGATCAGCCGGATTGATGACTTGGAAGTCGCCAGCTTTCTGAATGAGCCCTTTGACGCCCGTCCCGCCTTGCTCAGCATTCACGCCGGCGCGGGGGGGACCGAATCCTGCGATTGGGCCGACATGCTGATGCGCATGTACGTGCGCTGGGCGGAAAGACGCGGCTTTGAAGTGGAGATGCAGGACTTGCAACCAGGAGAGGAAGCGGGTATCAGTCGATGTTCGATTCGAATCGATGGGTTGAATGCCTACGGATACGCCAAGGCGGAACGGGGGGTGCACCGCTTGGTCCGCATAAGCCCTTTCGATTCCAACAAGCGCAGGCACACCTCCTTCTGTTCCGTGGATGTAATTGCGGAGGTCGAGGACGATGACATCGATATGGAAATACCCGAAGACGATCTGAGGGTGGACACCTATCGTTCGAGTGGAAAAGGCGGTCAGCACGTCAACAAGACCGACTCGGCGGTTCGATTGACTCACTTGCCCACAAACATCGTGGTGCAATGCCAGAACCAGCGATCCCAGCTCAAAAACAAGCAAACTGCGATGAAAGTGCTCAAATCAAGGCTTTACGAAAAGCAACAGGATGAGAAACGCGCGGAAATGGAAAAGTTTTACGGGGAAAAAGGGGAAATGGGTTGGGGCAATCAGATTCGAAGTTACGTTTTTCAGCCTTATCAAATGGTCAAGGATTTGCGTACCGGAGTTGAGACCTCGGGGGTTCAGGCGGTGATGGACGGAGAATTGGACCCCTTCGTGAACGGATGGTTGCGAGCGGGTTGTCCCAGGCAGAGAAACAAAGACATTCAAATCGACGATTGAACCGGAGCTTGATGGATTCACCTCTGACGGCCAGCGATTTGGCGAACCAAGCGAAGCATCCTCTGTTTGCCGGAAAGACTTGGCTTGGCTCGCCCAAGAGTTGGCTTTTGGATTCCGATCAAGTTGGGCGTTTGGACCGGTTGGGTGAGGCGGCTCTGTCCTTTTACCGAGCCATCGATTCCCTTTACCGTAAGGCATGGTCCGAGCAATCGATTCTGCGGAACCGCTCCTTGTCGGCGCCGTGGGTGGCGGATTACTTCGATGCCGGAAAACCGGATTGGTTAGTGAAGCATGCCCGTTCGGATGCGGTTCAAACCATTTATCCTGCCGTTCTGCGTCCCGATCTTCTACCCACNGCAGAGGGCTTGTCCCTGACCGAATGGGATGCCGTTCCGGGTGGAATCGGATTGACCGCTCATCTCGAAGCCTCGTTCGGATTTCCGCAGGAAGGGCGGATGATCGACTCCTTTGGGGAAGCTCTCGCGGATGCCGCCCGATCTTTGGGCGGCAGGCAAGCGGCGATGGTAATCGTGGTCAGCGAAGAATCGGCAACCTACCGTCCCGAAATGGAATGGTTGGCGGACGAGTTGAGAAAGCGTTCCTTTTCGATCCGAGTGTGTTCGCCCGAGGACTTGGCCGTCCGGGGGGAGCAACTTCTTTTTGGCGAAGAACGGATTCAGTTGGTCTACCGCTTTTGGGAGTTATTCGATTATGTCAACCTTCCCCTGATGAAGGAGTTGATTCCTTTGGTGGAATCGGGAAATTTGGTGGTGACTCCGCCCATGAAGCATACCCAGGAGGAGAAGCTTTCCCTGGCTCTCTTTCACCATTATCGTCTGCAAGCGTTCTGGGAGGAGGTTTTGGAAGAAAGGGAGTTGCTTCTCTTACGGGAGATGATTCCTCCGACCTGGGTCTTGGATCCGGCGGAAATTCCCCCCGGAGCCTATCTGGATGGGCCAACCGTTCAGGGGCGGGCTCTTTCGAACTGGATGGAACTTGGGCAAGCTTCGAAAAGGGAGCGCAAGCTCGTACTCAAGGCAAGTGGTTTTCACGAAACCGCATGGGGTGCCCGAAGCGTGCGGGTGGGGGATGACCTCTCCGCGGATGATTGGTCGGCTTCCCTGCAGTCCGCCTTGGATGATTTTCCAAGTCCCGTCTCGGTGGTTCAGGAATTTCGCAAACCCAAGCTTTGGGAACATCCCGTTTTCAGTCCGAAGGAAGAAGTGACTTCCATGAGGGGAAGGCTGCGCCTTTCACCCTATTATTTCGTAGTTGGAGGGAAAGCCAAAAGGGTGGGGGCTTTGGCCACATTCTGTCCGGCGGACAAGAAGATCATTCACGGAATGAAGGACGGAGCCTTGATACCTTGCAGCCCGTAGGCTTATGGTTTTCTGGTTCGGGGAGTCGGCCAGTTCGGGTGAGGCCGGTGAGCCTCCTCCATCTTGGCAAGAAGACTTTGAACGAGCGCGGGTTGTTCCTTTGCCAGATTCCTGTCCTCGTGGATATCCTCGTCCAGATCATAGAGTTCGATCCGTTCATCATCCATATCCGAACGGATGAGTTTCCAGTTTTCCCGGATTACGGCCTGCCGGAAGGTGCGTTCGTAGAATTCCCAATATAGGTATTCGTGACGGTCTTGCCTCTTGGCGTTTCCGGTGAGAGTGGGCAGAAGGGAAATGCTGTCGGAGTTCTGCGGTTGCTCCAATTCTGCCATTTCGCAAGCCGTGCTCATCAAGTCTCCGAAATAAAAAGGCTGTTCGCACACGGATGCCTTCTCGATGGTTTTGGGCCACCACGCGAGGGTGGGAACGCGGATGCCTCCCTCGGTCAAGGTTCTCTTCATTCCCCTCAGTGGACCGGCGGGTTTGAAGAGCTCGGGGTTATGTCCCGCCTCGTTGTGCGGACCGTTGTCGGAAGTGAACATGACCAGCGTGTTCTCATCGATCTTCAGTTCTTCGAGCAGGTCAAGAATGCGCCCCACGTCCCGGTCCATCCGGGTGATCATGGCGGCTTGTCCCTTGTCCTGCTTGGGCCAATCCTCCTTTTCATAGATTCCGTAACCGGGTACCTCCGCTCCATCTCCGAACAAACGAGTGCCTTCGTTGTTGGCGTGGGGAATGGTTAGCGGAAGGTAGAGAAAGAAGGGATTGCCTTTGTTTTTTCTAATCCAAGACATCGCTTCGTTGGCGAAAAGGTCGTGACTGTACTCGACCCGCTTGGTGGCCGCTCCTCCCACAAATCCACCATATTTTCTCTTTTCAACCCGCTGGACCACGTTGGACAAGGCATGCTTCCGATGGTTTCGCCAAAGAAACTCGGGGTAGAAATTGTGGGCATGCACCTGATTGAGGTATCCGTAGAGGTAGTCAAAGCCTTGTCTGAGCGGATGACCTTCCTGACCAACTTCTCCAAGCCCCCACTTGCCGATCAGAGCGGTGGCATAGTCCGCTTCCTTCAATTTCTCGGCAACCGTCAGGTCCTCGTCCCTCAGGCTTTGGCGGGTCATATCCCCTCCCGCATTTCCGCGAACGTGCGTGTGTCCCATATGTTGTCCGGTCATGAGCACGCTTCGGGACGGAGCGCATACGGTGGATCCCGAATAAAAGCGGGTGAATCTCATACCCTCCGCCGCCATTTCGTCCAGACGGGGCGTCTTGATTAGCTTTTGTCCATAACAGCCGAGATCCCCATAGCCCAAGTCATCGGCAAGAATGAATATCATGTTTGGTTTTGCCTTTCCGCTCACGCCCCAAGCCCATGCAAGGAGGAAGGCGAAAATGAATCCGGACGCCTTGCTCATCTTAGTTGGCGCCTTCAAGTTCCCTGACGGTGGTTTCGACCAAGCGGCCGACGTAGCCCTGAAAACGCTTGTCGACTCCGGTCGGGGTGCGGGGCATGGATTGTATCTTGGATAGCAAAGACTTGGCCTTGTCGTCCAGATGATCGATCGCATTCATCGCGAGCATGGATGGGAAGCAACCGTTCTCAAGGGGGTCCGCGGTCTTTCCCAAAGTTTTCACGGCCATTTTGATTTGTTTCTCGGACCCGTATTTGCCCAAGGCTTCGGCGGCCACCACGCGTACGTAGGGCGAATTGTCCTTCAGGGCTTTTTCCAATTCCCCGCCCCCTGCCTTGACTCCTTGTTTCCCTCTCATCAGAAGCCCCATGGCTCCCCAGTAGCGAATGGCGGAGTCCTTGTCCTTCAGGTAACCGATCAGGGGTTTTGTCGCCCAGGGAGAAAGACCGGATGCCATGTCTGCGGCAAGCATGATGCGTTGAAAGGGATACTTCCCGGAACGGGCCATTTCATAAGGTGTGGTTCCCTCGGAGCGTTCGTGAATCTCTCCTTCGGGAAGAAACCCAACGTCGATGATATTTTTCAGATGATTGACGTGAGCCAGCCGCATCTTTTTCAAAACCTCCGCATGATCCTTGGATTTTGCCAGGTTGTTGACTTCATCGGGATCGTTATCGAGATCATAGAGTTCCTCCGGGGGTTTGGTCTTCCAAAAGTGACTTTGGGCCTCGTTGAGTTTGCCTTCGTCAAAGAGTCGCTTCCACACCTGCGTGGTGGTGGTGACGAACATGTAGCCCACGTGCTGACCATAGAGTTTGTGGGGCATGTAATTTCGGACGTAGACGTATCGTTTCCCAACGACGGAACGAACCATGTCATAGCGCTCGTCCATTCTTCCCCGAAATCCATAACCGTATTCCTGAGGCGGAGCCTGGTATTTCCCTAGAAAAGCGTGCCCCTGAAGGTGAGACGGTGGCTTTTGACCGGCAAGGCTAAGGAGGGTGGGGGCGAGGTCGATGAACCCGACTCGTCGGTCACTGCTCCCGCCAACCTTGAAGTCGGGGGAAGCCAGATGTTTCCATTTTTCCGGCAAATGCACGATCAGGGGTACGTTCAAGCCCGAAAAGAAAGGCCAACGTTTGTTTCTGGGCATCCCCGAACCATGATCTCCGAAATAGAAAACGATGGTGTCTTCTTCGAGGCCATCGTCCTTCAATTCCTTGAGTTTGTCTCCCACCATCTTATCCATTTCCGTGATCATGTCGTAGTACTGGGCCCAATCCTTGCGCACTTCGGGATGATCGGGGTGATAGGCGGGAACGCGTACCTTGGCGGGATCATGGACCTGCTGGTGGGGGCGCTTGCGGATCTTGCTCTCGTGAGAGATGGTGAAGTTGAAGATGGCGAAGAAGGGACTTCCCTTGGGGCGGTTTCTCCAATGCCCGTTCCTTCCGCTTTCGTGCCAGACTTCACCCTCTTTCATGAGGTTGTAATCTTCCTTCGAATTGTTGGTGCAGTAGTATCCGAGTTCACGGAGGTAGGCGGGGTACATCTTGAAATCGGCCGGCAGGCGGGTCATGCTGCGCATGTGTTCGGAGCCGGTTGAGGGCGGATACAGTCCGGAAATGATGGTGGTCCGGGCAGGAGCGCAAACCGGAGCGTTGGAGATGGCACGGGTGTAAATCATGCCCTTTTCAGCGAGCGCATCGAGGTTGGGCGTGGTGGCGTAGTCATCCCCGTAGCATCCGAGATGAGGGCCATTGTCCTCACTGGTAATCCAGAGAACGTTGGGCAAGTCGGCGGCATAAGCAAGGGATGCTCCGCAAGTGAGGAGGATCAGGGTTTTGGTTATCGTATTCATAGTTAGTAATTCCTTAGTTTTAGAATTCGGTCGTTCCCACTGTCGCAGACCCAAAGGCTCCCGTCCGGGCCAAGAGCCACTCCATGGGGGCGGTCGAGGACGGCCTTGGGCATGGCCTGACCTCCGAGAATCGTGGATACGGATTTGGATTCCGGATCATAAAGGCGGATCAGATGGTTGTTGTCATCGGCGATGATGATTCGTCCCTTTGCGTCGAAGCATAGGTGCTTGGGTCCGTTGAAGGTCGCTTGCATGGCAGGACCGTCCTTCCGTCCCTTTTTCCCGGTTCCGGCCAGAGTGTAAATCTTTCCGTTCGGACGGACCACACGCAAGGCGTGGCCATTCCGTTCGAGAACGTAGAGGTTTCCCGCATCATCCATCACGGAGGCTCTCGGATCCATCAGGGGTTGCCCGAGGGCCGGTTTGCCATCGATCGGTTTCCCCTTGATTCCGTTACCCGCGACCGTGCGAATGATTCCCGACGAAAGATCGACCGCCCGAATGCGACGGTTCCGGATGTCCGCGATCAGAAGGGTTTTCTCATCAGGAGTCAGGCTGATGGAAATCGGAGTATCCAATTTTGCCTTCTTAGCAGGCCCCCCGTCTCCGGAAAATCCCTTTTGTCCGGGAACTCCGGAAAGGGTGGATAGGCGGTTGGTGCTTCCGTCGATTCTACGGACCAAGTTATTGTGGGTGTCGGATACGAAAAGCATATGATCTGAAGCCCATGCCACGTTGTGCATGCTATGAAACACCCCGTGTTCCGCGTTCAGGCCGTCTCCCGCATAGCCTTTGGCTCCGTTCCCTGAGAGGGTACGGAGCTTACCGCTGTGATCGAGTTTGAGGATGCGTCCGCCCTCGTACTCGGCCACGAAGGCATTGCCCTGGTCATCGAAAGCGACCCCGAAGGGACTGTTCAGGCCGCTAGCAGGGCCAAGGACCTCCACGAGTTGAGGTTTCGCGGCGATTCCGAATGGGAGGAGAATCGCCAAGGGCAGGGCTAGTGGGGTCATCAGGTTGCAGGGGGCTCGGCCATTCACATTCCCTTGGTGATCATGGGAAAGTCATCGGTGCGGAAGGGAGTGACCGGCAGGGTAACCGACCCGTCTTTGCGATATAGGTTGCAAACGGGATTGTCCGCCCAAGCATAGCGTGCGGCAACCGGTTTTTCGACGCCATCCGCCCAGACTTCGACCTTGTCCTTGCCGAGCAGTCTGGCCTGAGCCCAGACGAATTTCCGGTCCTCCCCGCAAATCGCAAATCCCACCGGTTCCCGTACGTCAAAGGTATACAGGCCCTGTCCTACGTGCCGGAAGCTGAGAATGATTTTATTTCCCTTGGTTACCATGGACTGGTAGCGGGGGCTTTGGTGGGGTAGGTCGATTCCATAGTCCCTGGCCAGCGCATTGCGGACCAGGCGGTTGGCTACCATTTGCTTGTTGCGCGGATGGATGTCCCTGCCTTCGCCCACGTCGATGATCACCGCTTCCCCGACGTTCTTGAGCTTATCGAGAGTCAAAGTCTGCGCTTCCCGCAATTCGGGCCAGGTTTGTTCGGTCGGCGGTTCGGGAACCTCGTTCATAAAATCCGCCAACTGCACCCAATAAAAGCTGAAGTCACCCTGTTTCCAGGCGTCTCTCCAGGATTGAATCATGAGGGGGAAAACCTCCCGGTACGCGTGTCCGCGCCTTCCGTTGCTTTCCCCTTGGTACCAAATCGCGCCTTTTATTCCGTAGCCGATAATCGGATTGAGCACCCCATTGTAGAGGTTTGCGGGTCGATGCTGGCCGGTCATTTGGTTCCGGGGAGGACGGGGGCGTCCCCCGGGTTGGGCTTTTCCCTCCTTGCGGGCGGCTTGGGCCTTTTCCTGCCACTTCTTGAGTTTTTCTTCGTAACTTAGGAGAAGCTTGTCGTAATCGAATGTTTTTTCGGTTTCCCTCCATTGGTCCATGTAGGGCTTTGCCACGTCTAGCCGGTTCAGCCGGTCCCGCGGAATCCACGCTTCGCATGCGGACCCTCCCCAGGCATTGTCGATCAAACCGACGGGAACACCCAAAGCCAAATGCAAGCGGCGACCGAAGAGATAACCCACCGCTGAAAAGTTTTTGGCGATTTCCGGAGTGGTGGCGTCCCATTGTCCGTTAAAATTGATTTGGGCCTCCTGGGTGCCCAATTGAGGAACGCTGATCAGACGAAGATTGGGGTAGTGGGCGGTCATGATCTCAAGATCCGCATCATCGCTGTTTCCGAGCGCCCACCCCATGTTGGATTGTCCCGAGCATAGCCAGACTTCGCCTACCAGAACGTTGTCGTATTTCAAGTCCGTACTCCCCCGGATGGTCATGACCATGGGGGAAGAGGAAGCTTTCATCGGGTTTAGCGTGACTTTCCAATATCCTTTTTCATCGGCCTTGGCCTGATGCATTTGTTCTCCGATCGAGACCCGTACGGTTTCGCCCGGGTTTCCCCAACCCCAGATGGGATTGCGATGGTTTTGCTGTAGGACCATGTTCGATCCGATGACCGCTGGGGTTCGTAAGTCTCCCCAAAGTGAAGAGGAGACCAAAGCGTGGATTAGAAGAAGAGGAAGGAGGGATTTGAGTTTCATGAGGCTTTTACGGTTCAGGGAGTGAAATCGATCACGAAGACGTCATCGAGAATGGGTTTGAGGATGGCCACGAATGCCTTGTGGTCGGGGTGGGGGAGATACACTTCACGGGCCTTGGCGTTTTCGAAGGTCACGATGAAGCAATGAGTGAATTCCTTGTTCAGCCCTTCGGGGCTATTGTTCTTTCCCCACTCCAGGGAGAGAATTCCGTCAATCTTATCCTTGAGGGCGGAGAAGGCCTTTTCCACTTTTTGGATCTCTTCCGTTTTGGCTTCCTTTTTGAATTTGAAGCACACGACGTGTCGGATGGGTTCCGCGGAATCGTTTGCATGGGTTGAACAAGGCATCCCGAAGCTTAGCACAAGCCAGACAAATGAGAAACCAAGAAGAGGAAAGTTTAGGTGGCGCATCTATCAGCAAAATTCAGAATGCATCCGCAAAGACAACCCGAATTTCAAAAGGATGATCATTTTTTGAAAAGAAAGCCCCTACCGAGCCATCGCTTCCTTGACTTGGAAGACTTCACGTTTATTGTGTCGGTCATGAGTTCTGAGTTCGATTGGTTCATGATTACCATGCCTGTTTTCGCCCTTGTGGTCTTTGCGATCGTGATGGTCGGTTCCATGGAGAAGCAACCGAAGTTCTTGGAGGGCAATATGGCCAAAAAAGTTCTGGGCGTAACTTTCGTGGGTTTGTTCGGTGTGGGAAT
>NZLE01000085.1 GCA_002692605.1 Opitutia bacterium | reverse complement strand
CGATGGCGGGATAGACGGGACTCGAACCCGCGACCTCCGGCGTGACAGGCCGGCGCTCTAACCAACTGAGCTACTACCCCAAATCGCAAGTCGAAGATAAAACCAAGCGGGAGGGATGAAGTCAAGTGACAAGAAAGGGTGATGAATTTTTTTGGTGATCCGTTTTTTCTCGATGAAAGAGCCATAAAATCAGCATTAGGCTTGGGGAATCGATTCTTTCGTGCAGTATGATCTCAATGACTTCGCTAAGGATTGAAAAAATGGAACTGGGACCCATTGGTACCAATGCTTACCTTCTCTGGGAAGAGGGGGGAGAAGAAGCGATTCTGATCGATGCCCCACCGGGATGTTCGGAGGCAATCGGAGGAATTTTGGAGAGGGAGCGTTTGACTTTGAGCGCGATCTGGCTGACTCACGGGCATTGGGATCATATGGCGGGGGCCGCGGTTCTCTGCAGGGAGGGGTTGGAGGTTCTGGGGCATCGGGAAGATCAGGTCCTCTTCGAGCAACCGGCTCTGATGAGTTCCTTTGCGATTCCGGGTTTGGAACTCGAGCCCGTGAAGGTCACGCGCTGGATCGAACATGGAGAGGAACTGGATTTGTGGGGCCGAAAGGTGGAGGTCCGTCATTGCCCGGGGCATTGTCCGGGGAACGTGATTCTTTGGGTGGAAGAGGAGGACCGGTGCTTTGTGGGGGACGTCATTTTCGCGGGGAGCGTCGGCCGGGCGGATTTACCGGGTGGAGACTTTCAGGCCTTGGAGCGTTCGATTCGCGAACAGGTCTACGCGCTGCCGGAAGACACTTTGATTCATCCGGGGCATGGACCGGATACTTCGGTGGGGGCGGAAATGCAATCGAATCCATTCGTTCGGCCCTGACGAGGCGTTTGGCGGGATGATTCGATTGATTTCCGACACTTCTTCAAACGAGAACCATGCGCCCGATCTTGGGGAGGTCGTTCGGAAGGTGTTCGAACCGGATGGAATTCTGCAAAAGACTTTGGATTTCGAATTCCGCGGGGAACAGGCGGAGATGGCGAAACGCGTGGAGGATTGCCTCGCGCAGGGAGAGCATCTTCTCTTCGAAGCGGGCACTGGGGTGGGGAAGAGTCTGGCGTATCTGGTGCCGGCGATTCTGCATGCCCGCATGCGCAAGCGCCCCTGTGTGGTCGCGACCAACACCATCAGCTTGCAGGAGCAGTTGCTGGAAAAGGATATTCCGGCTTTGCGAAAGATTCTGGCTGGGATACCCGGATTCGAGGAGTGGGCGGATTTCGAATGCGCTTTGTTGGTGGGGCGGGCGAATTACCTGTGCGCGAACCGTTTGCACCGCGCTCGAAGCGGACAAACCGAACTTTTCGAAGCGGGTCAGAGGGAGGAGTTGGAAAGAATCTTCGAGTGGATCAACGAGAACCCGGTCGAGGGAATCAGGCAAGAGATGTCCCCACTTCCCAAGGCTGGAGTTTGGGATCTGGTCAATGCGGATTCATCCCTTTGTTCGAGCAAGCGCTGTTCTCCCCAGTCCTGCTGCTACCGGAAAGCCCGGGCAAGGGTGGAAAGCGCGGACTTGGTGGTGGTGAATCATAGTCTTCTCTTTTCTCTAATGGGAGCGGGTTACGGTCCTTCGGATGAGGAGGGTGGGGTGATGTTTGCCGATGATTTTGTGATTTTTGACGAAGCTCATGAGATCCCCGAGGTGGCGGGGGATCATTTGGGTTTGTCGATGAGTTCATGGGCTATGGAAACTTCCCTGCGAAGGTTATATAATCCAAGGCAGGGAAAGGGCTTGCTGAAGAAGCTGGGCCGTCCCAAGGATCTGGAGGCAGTGGAGGATGCATCCCTCGCAGTGGATGATTTCTTTCAGCACTTGCACGTTCGCATTCTGGGTGAGCAAAGCCGGATCCGGTTGCTGGAAAAGGGGGTGTTTCCGATGGAGGTCCTGCCTCCCTTGAGCCGGGTGGTCCGAAGTTTGGTGGAGTTGTCGGAATTGAGCGAGGACGAGAACCGAAAGTTGGAACTGAAGGATCAGGCGAAAAGAATGCAGGGCTACCTGATGGGCTTGTCCGAGGTCTCGGAACTAAAGGACGAGGGCTCGGTCTATTGGTTGGAGCGGGCGGGCAAGAAAAACCAAATCATTCACTTGAGAAGCGCCCCGCTCGATATTGCTTCGGTGCTGCGCCGGGATCTGTTGGGGAAGCAAACCTCGATCATCATGACCAGCGCAACGCTGACCCGGAAGGGAAAGGCGGATTGCTTCAAGTCTCAGGTTGGAGCGGAGGAGGTGAAGGAGGGAATCGTCCATTCTCCCTTCGATTATCTTTCCAATATGCAGGTCCGCATTCTGATGGATTCTCCGGAGCCCATGTCCGGCAATCGCGATCCCTATTTGAATTATTTGGTCGAGGCGATTCACGGATCCGCGTCCGCGATGGAAGGGGGAACCCTTGCCTTGTTCACCAATTATTCGGATCTTAAGTACGCCTACCACCACTTGCTCCCACGGTGGCAGAAAATCGGACGTTCGGTCTACGCCCAGGGCGAAGGATTCTCGAGGTCCGAGTTGCGGGCCAAGTTGATCGAGGAAGAGGATGCCCTGCTCTTGGGCGCCGAAAGCTTTTGGAAGGGGTTCGATGCCAAGGGGCCTTGTCTGTCCCAAGTAATCATCACCCGTTTGCCTTTTGAAAACCCGAGTCATCCGGTGATGGAAGCCAAGACGGAGATTTTGGCTGAAGCGGGCAAGAGTTCCTTCATCGAATTGACTTTGCCAAGCGCGGTGATCCGCTTTCGGCAAGGGGTGGGCCGGTTGATCCGTTCGCAAGCGGATGTCGGCGATTTGCTGATCATGGATTCGAGGATTCTCAAGAAGAACTACGGGTCCCAATTTTTGTCCGAATTGCCCAATCCCAACTACGAAAGCCTATCGTTGTCCGAGTTGCTTGGGGAGTGAGGAAGAAATATCCTGTTTTCAGTAATAACATGATTTTTTTTTTGAAAATTGACTTACCCCTCAACTTGGTATGCAAAGCAAGGTAGCCCCATACTCTAATGCTTTTCAAATCACATGGTCACAGTGACGTCGGGTTTGTCCGCGAAAACAACGAAGATTCCTTTGTCGTTGACGATGCCAAGGGAATCTTTGCCGTTGCCGATGGAGTGGGCGGTCTGCCCTTTGGTAACTTGGCAAGCCGGTTGGCGGTCAGATTCTTCGCTTCGATGATCAGAAGCTCGGAAGACGCGTGCACCATCGAAGAGTTAAAGGAGATTGTTCAAAAGGTTCATGCGAACGTAGTCGAATGCGGACAATTGGTCGGGGGAGAGAATGGGATTGGAACGACTTTCTCAGCCCTTCGGCTCCTTCCCGATAAGATCCTTTACGTTCACGTCGGAGATTCTGCGATCTTTCGAAAGAGCGGAGACAGTCTCACCAAAATTTCCAAAAGCCATACCTTGGGAGACGAATTGATCGAAAAGCATGGTCCTCAAGCGGCGGACGACATGCCCGAACATTATATGCATACCTTGACCCGATGCATGGGCCAAGACATTGATTTCGAGGTGGACTCCGGTGAAATCGGCATCGAACCGAACGATCAATTCCTGATCTGCTCGGACGGTGTGACCAATATGGTGGACTTGGGAGAGATTCAGCAAATGATGAGCGAATACGAACCCAACCCCTTCGTTCACGCCCTGATTGATGCGGCCAACCAGAACGGCGGAGTGGATAATTCGACCGCCATATCTCTGCTCTTCTCCTAGAGAGCCTTCCTGACCGCCATGGGGGACCGGATCGCTTCGTTCAAAGAGAAGGTCGAAAAGAATCCGAACCAAGTTTTCTTTCGTTACAGTTTGGCCCAGGCTTATTTCGAAGAGGGCTCATTCGAACAAGCTTCCGCTGAATTCAGAAAATGCCTGAAGCTCCGTCCGGATTGGATGATGGCCTCTCTTTTCGTGGGTAAGGCGGAAATGGAAACCGGCAATTCCCAGCTTGCCAGGGAATTCCTCGAAAAGACAGTTGCCTTGGCCGAAGAGCAAGCTCACGAAGACCCGATGATGGAGGCAAAGCAGTTACTTGATTCTCTTGGTTCCGGTTAGCCGAGAGCTTTCCCATTTGGAATGGAATCGGAGCGTTTGCGGCAATGAGTAGGATCGCCAAGAGCCTGTCTCTGGTCAGCGTACTTACCATGGGCTCCAGAATCTTGGGTCTTCTTCGCGATGTGTTGTTTTTTTCCGCGTTCGGGGCATCGGTGTTCGGAGAGGCATTCATCCTCGCCTTTACGATTCCCAACCTATTCCGCAGGATGCTTGGAGAGGGTACCTTGAGCTCGGCTTTCATTCCGGTGTACGCCGAAACGAGGAAAAAAAGTTCAAAGGATGCCTTCGATTTGATGAACAAGGTGCTTGGCCGATTGATGGTGGTTTTGTCCCTTCTGATCGTGTTCGTGGTGAGTCTCTCCTATGGAGCGGCCAAAGGTGACTGGTTCGATTCGGACAAATGGTCGAACGGTTCCATGTTGAATTCGATCACCTTCGGATACGTTTTATTTATCTGCGCTTCCGCAATTATGGTTGGGGCTCTCAACACTCGCGGAAGTTTCTTCGCCGGGGCTCTGTCTCCAATACTGCTCAATCTATTTATGATCTCCACCTTGGCTTTCTTTGGAGTGAGCTTGGGTTGGTCAGGGTCGGATTTGGCCGTGGTTCTTTGCCTCAGCGTTCTGCTCGCCGGCTTCGTCCAATTTCTTTTGCCTTTTCTGCAACTACGGATGGCGGACGGATGGCGTTGGAAGCTGGACTTGGGCCGTTCGCAGGAGTTGGACCGGATCAAAAGCATATTTTGGGTTGGGGCGATGGGAGCGGCGGTCGTTCAAATCAACGTTTTGGTTTCACGGTTCCTTGCTTATTCATTGGATGAGCAGGGTGGAGTATCCTATCTGTTTCTCGCTTCCCGTCTGATCGAACTGCCTCTGGGGGTTTTTGCCATCGCCATATCCACGGTGCTTTTTCCCGAACTCGCCAAGGCCGCCACGGAGTCGGACCGAAAGAACTTCATGGGCTATTTCTTCAGGGGGTTCAGAATGACCCTGGCGGTCACTCTTCCTGCGGCAGTCGGTTTGGCTCTCCTGGCGGATCCGATTCTTTCAGTGTTGTTTCAATGGGGCCAATTCGGACCGTCGCAGGTTCGGGCGGCAAGCGAAGTGTTGTTGATTTCTTCCTTGGGTCTGCCGCTTTATGCGATTTCGGCCTTCATGGTGAAAGCCTTTCACTCCCAGAAGCAAATGATTCACCCCCTGCGAGCGGCTCTGGTCAGTTTGCTTGCCAATGCCGGCTTCAGTCTTTGGCTGATGCAGGACAACGGGGTGTACGGTCTGGCATGGGCGAACGTCCTGGCTGCCTTTTTTCAGACTTCGTACCTGATTGCGAAAACTCGGGATTTCGGCTTCTTCATCCTTTGGCGGAAGCGTCCTCTCTTTTTTCTGCCAATCCTCTTATCGTGCCTTGTCATGGGAGGAGTTCTTTATCTTTCGAATGATGCGTTCATCTTCCCCTCGGGTAAGGGCTCCGACCTCATGCGGCTTCTTCTTTTCATCCCTTCGGGTATTTTGATTTATTTTCTTTGCTGTTACCTGAATGGAGTTCCCGAAGCTCGCGGGCTGGGGCGCAAGATCACTAAGTCTTTGCCTTTTGGGGATGATTCGTGATTGGTTGTCATATGATAAAGTTGACAAAGCACCCTCCTTTGCGAAGGTAGGAGCAAAATTTCCATGAATTGCCCGAACTCAAATAGAAAAGGATTCACTTTGGTTGAACTGCTGGTGGTTATCATAATCATCGGGATTTTAGCGGGCATTACCTTCACTGGGGCAAGTTACGTCTTCACCGTCCAAGAGGAAAAGAAAGCCCGGGGTGAGATCGAGGCTCTTCAATTGGCGCTCGAACAATTCAAAAATGAGTTTGGGCGTTATCCGGAGACCACGCAAAACTCCGATCCCAATAACCGGAGTACCCTTCTTTTTCTAGCCTTGTCCGGATTTGCGGATGAATTCGGAGAACCCATCGAGGATGAGAGAAACCGCAATTTTTTGCCTGCGGACACCTTCACACTTGGCAAAATGGATGGATCCGAGATCGTGGACTATTCGATCGATAGCGCCGTTTTGGTACAGGGCAAGCAATTCGACGAGGAGGTTTTCATCGTCGATCCGTGGACAAGCCCGTATCAGTACGAATACCCGCGGGCGGACGGACATAATGGCTATCTCTTGTTTAGCAAGGGTCCGGATGGGGATTCTTCGACTTTCAATTCCGAACTCACCGACACCCCTGAAAAGGCGGGGGTTGACATGGATAACATTCCGCCTTCCGAACCGGGAAAGTGGTAAACTTCGATTGCATGAAAGACAAATGAACGAGAAAAGAAAAAAAACCAGTGGATTTACCCTCATCGAATTGTTGGTGGTGATTTCAATTATTGGCATTCTCATGGGGATCGTTGGTCCCAAGGTGTTCGACCTGCTTTCCGGTTCGAAGGTCACCAAGACTCAGTCCGTCTTCCGAGCCTGGGTTACGCAGTTGTATCAATACAAGGAGTTCTACCGCTATTTTCCGCCTTTTCTTCTGGAAGAGGAGGAGGGCGTATCGGTTTCTCTGGAAGACGAGGAGAATCATGATGCCTTCATTGCCGCCCTTCGCGGAATGAAATGGAATTCGTCCTCCTTTTCGTGGGAAAGTTTGGAGGGTGATTTGCTTGTTCAAAATAAGAAGGGCAGGGAATTTCACAGTTTTGGGGAAGACGAATTCGGCTATGTGGATCCGGAGGGAGAAGAAGCAAACAATGGAAGATATCTTTCCGACGCTTGGGGAAATCCGAAGATCAGAATTCTCGTGGATCATGATGGGGATGGTTTGATCAGATTAAGTGAGCAGGATTTGGGAGATATCGTCAGCGCCTTGAAGGTGGATTACGACACTGAGGTGGTGGATGCCGCAAGAGATAAACTACAGGTTATTCGAGATAAGGTCGGAATTTACGTTCTGTTTGATGACACTGGAGATTGGGATACTCAGAACGCCTTTTCTTGGGATGTTGCTAAATTTCTCCAAGGGGATTAGGTTACCGATATAGGTATCTTATGGTTTCCCCCAAACGAAAAGTCGAGCGGAGGGGTTTTACCCTCATGGAGCTCATGATTGTGCTTGCAGTCATGGGCGTGATGATGGGCATGATCGGCTTTTCTCTTTCCGGGGGAGGAGGGGCCGCTTTGCAAGCATCCCAAAGGCAGTTGCTGGGTCTCGTCCAGCAAACTCGGGCTAAGGCCGCTCTCTATGGAAGGCCTGCCCGCTTGATTGTGAGCAATGACGAACAGGATGAGGAGAAGTTTTACCGATGCTTGGAAATTGTCGTGCAAGATGCAAATGAGACGAACCAATGGGTTGTGCAGGGAGAGGAAAAGTATTTGGAAGATGGTGTGTATTTGCTCCCCTATGATGACTCAAAGGTGGCAACTCCGGATGACTGGAGCGACTTGGCCTACTCGGTCTGGAGTCACGATGAGCAGGGTTCGATGAAATTGAAGGATTCGTTCAAGGGCGTTCGGACTGAAGGAGGAGGACAGGCGTTCAGTTATCTGGAGTTCAATGCCGAAGGGAATTTGGTCTGTCCGCACGAAGGTGATTCTTCCACGCCCTCTTATCCGATGTTGGTCTTGGCGAACGGATCTCCTTCTCCGGGCTCCGATAAGCTTCTCAGGTTTGATGACGTGAATTCTGTATCCGGAATTCTTTTGAGAAGATTTGGCGGTTTCGCGGTTTTGGATTCCAGTGACTTCGGAATTGGTGGAAGAGGAGGTTCCAGTGGAAGTGGTGGTTACTAAGGCAAAGAAGGGATTTACCTTGTTGGAGGTGGTGATTGCCTTAACGGTTTTTGCCTTTCTGATCGGTGGCTTGCTTGGCTTTTTGCCTTGGGGAGTCGAAGGTGTTGGGCAAGTCAAGGACCAATCGATTGCCTATGGCTTGGTCGATGGCACCCAAGTCGAATTGGAAAGAATGGGTTTTTCTCTGGTCGAAGCGGGAACCAATCGACTTCAGGAAACCTATAATTCAACCCTTGATCCGAGGAGAGCCCCTGCGGTTTATCAGGTTCTTTTGGTGGCGACTGCCCAAGGTGATTTGATTTCGTTCGAACACGTGGTCAAGCAAGAGGAGCAGGATTATTTGGATAGCACGCAAAGGGAAGAGGGGGAAGTAATCGAACAATTTGATAAGGATTTGGGCGGCATCGTAAATTTTAACAGAACTCCTGATGACTTGCCCGTCTCGTTGACTGGTTTTACGGAAGAGGACCAAACCACTTTCCCCCATTCGACCCGGTGGATTCCCGAGGAAGAGAGATATTTTTTGATCAAGTGCACTCAATTCGGTTGGGACGACGAAGATCCATCGATCCCTCACCGACACCAACATCACCCGAGCAACGGATTTCTCGCGCTTCAAGTCGACGTTCAATGGCCTTACAAAATCCCTGATCCTTCTCAAGGAGAGAACGGTTTCCGCAGAGTTGCCGAAAAATATCGAAAGCATTTCCGATTCCCTCTGGCGATCGTACGCTAGAGTTTGGGGGAATAGGCTTCCCGTTTTGATTTATTCTTCCGATGATCAAGCCTTGGATACTAGCCGCCAGACCCAAAACCTTGGTTGCCTCGTTTGCCCCGGTTCTGGTTGGCGCCTTCCTAGCCAAAGAAAATACCGGATTTTTTGATTTCCTTCCTCTGGCTTTATGCCTGATTTTCGCCCTTTTGATTCAAATTGGGACAAATTTCGCCAACGATTACTTCGATTTTCAACATGGAGCGGACACGAAAGAGCGAATTGGTCCGGCTCGTATGGTGTCTTCGGGTTTGATTTCTCCAAAATGGATGCTCGCGGGAACTGCTCTTTCCTTGGTATCCGCCTTTTCCGTGGGAATTCTTTTGATGGAGGTTGTGCAAGCAAATCGGCTTTTGCTTGGAGTCGGTATTGTGAGTGTCCTATCAGCTCTGGCTTACACGGGCGGACCATTCCCCTTGGCCTATCATGGATTGGGGGATTGTTTCGTAGTTCTTTTCTTTGGTTTGCTTGCGGTATGCCTGACCGAATACGTTTTGATGTGCTCGGCTGAAATCTTTTGGACGCCTTCTTGGGGAATGGGTCTTGGTGTCGGTTTCATCATCAACAATCTGCTTGTAGTCAATAATTACCGGGATTTCGAGGAAGATGGAACAAATGGGAAGAATACTCTTGTGGTTCTCTTTGGGAAAAAATTCGGTTTGTTTTTTTATGCAATCGGATTTTTTGGGGCAACCGTGGCTTGTACACTCTTCTACGAACAGGCAAGATTCACCCTGCTGCTCGTTCCACTTGGCATTTTGGCTTCACGCCGGCTCGCTCGAGCAAGCGAGGCCAAGGATTACAATAATGTTTTGGGTCTATCAGCAGTCATTGTAGTTCTCTACGCCATCCTGACTGCGTTTGGAATCTTTTGGGAATCGTGATAGTGTGATTTTTTTTATAATTTTATATCATGTACTTACCAGATCTCTCCAGTTTTCCTTCCTTCAGTTTAACAAATCTCATGAAAACATGTTTCGGTGAGAAATCAGAATCAGTGACCAAGGTATGTATTCTGATTGATTTGCCTGATCTCGCTCTCATGAACGACAATCGTTTTCTTGAGGATTTGGATCGATTTCCCGTTCAAAACAAAGCCTACGAATTTTTCTATCAACCGTTGTTGCAGGGAGAGTGCGATGAACTTGGTTATGAAACGATTGATTTCTTTGCCTTCAAGACAACAGGTGGAAGTAATCTGGATCCCGAAGACTTAGCCACCGATGCTGGAGGAAAAAGCTTGTCTCTCGAAAACGACATCTGCTCAAAATATGACCTCATCCTTGCGATTACGGATTATTCCCTGACTGCACCGCTCACCGCTTTGGCCAAAAAATATGGATTCCGAGGAGCCACTCTTCATGGGGTCAATGAAACGATCCTCGGATCGGGTCTGTCCGTTGATTATCGTGTGATTTCCGAGCAAGCCGAGACCTTTCGCTCGGTTCTTGATCAAGCCGATTTTTTCGAACTCGAATTCGAATTAGGCGACAGGAAGTATCAGCTTCGCATCGATTGCGAAGGGCAAACCGCGCAAAAGAGTCATGGTCTTTGTCCTCCCGGCAAGCCTGACGTTGCCAACTTACCGGCGGGTGAGGTTTATTTCGTACCTACCGGCGCCAACGGTTCCTTTCCCTTTCAATTTTCCGATGGAACGATCGCGGAAATGGTTGTGTCCGATGGCGCCATTCGGGAGGCGGTTTTCATCAAGGGGGATTCTTCTCTCGTTGATGCGCGAAACCGCCAATTGAAGGAGGATCCGGCGACAGGAATTATAGGCGAGTTGGGTTTTGGTACTCAAATACTTCCTTTTTCCGGTAAAGACATCCAAGATGAAAAGATTTTCGGTACATGTCACGTGGCCACGGGAAGGAGCGATCACTTGGGCGGAAACCTTACTCCCGACCTCTTTGCCTCCCGCTTGAATGCATCTCATGACGATATTTTGTTTGCTCCCCCCAAGACTCCTGAAATAAACGTATCACAGGTCCTTTTGCATAAAGATGGTGAATCCAATGTCATTTNCAAGAGTTTCGAACCTACCTCCTTCTTGTTGGATAAGGTCGCAAGTCACTATCCGGTCGAAAAGTATTCGGCTGTTCCCGCTTAGCGCGCTTGTTCTTGCCACGCTCTTTGCTTCCGAACCCGCTCAGGCTTACAGACCCGTTTCCTCGGTTCCCGCCGTCCCAAAGGTAAGAAGCGTTCCCTCGGTTCCCAGCTATTCCTCTTTCCGGCGCGCGTCGTTGGTTCCCAAAGCCCCCAAAGCCCCGCGGATCCGGTTCGCTCCCCGTGTTCCTTTGGCTAAAATCGCTTCCAAGGTTAAGCGTCCGAAGTTGGTAAGCCGCCCCAAGCCGGTCAGAAAGGTGCCGTTGGTTCGCAGAGTTCCCATCCCTGCTCGGGTCCCTTTTGTTCGATATGTGCCCAAAAGGTTGAATTAATCGTTNTACGACTAAAATTAGCCAATTTAAAAGCTTTGCAAATAAGCATTGTTTTTGGGATGTTGTGGATATGTTTGGAGACTTTTGCCTATTGGAGCGAAGAGTTGCTTTGCGATTTCCTTCGTCACGAATCCGTGGCTTCATTTTGGCTGCTTTGGTCTCCCCTTTATGCTTCCAGGCAAAAGGCCAAATTTCCTTGGAATCCTATAACCACAGTAAGTCGGTCACTTGGACAGTGAATGGTTTNGACGTCTCCGGTGAACTTAAGCCCAATCTTATCTTCTATGAGAACAACCAATATCTTTTCGCCAAGTCCGATTCCAATTCGACTCCTTTCTATCTGAGTGACTCGGTGGGTTCGGAATATGCGGGAAGCGGAGTGTTCAATAACGGATTTTCTTCTTTTTCCGAATATCTTTTGCTTTCACCCAACNCNTNGACTTCCANNCTTTATTACTACAACCCGGGCGATANGGTCAACTTCGGCCAGATATCGATCGAACCCTATGAAAAGTTTCCCTTGAANTTTCCCGACGTCGTCAATCAGGAAGCGAATTTTGGNATCAGTCTCGTAATTGACGAAAGCAACCAAACGATTGTCGGAGCCCANCAGGAAGATGACAAACTGGGCAAGGTTTATCTTTTTGATCGCTCTACGGATCTCTCCGTTGATCAGGTGGGAGAAATCACTCCNCCGGAAGACTTGGGTCGGATGAGCTTTGGAAGCTCGATCTCCACAAGTGGCGCCTACCTTGCCATTGGGGCNCCTGACTCAAACAGTTTTCAGGGAAAAGTTTACCTGTACGAGAAAACCGACGGCAACTATTCNATTGATGGAAATCTGTCCGATCCGAGTGGACAAGCCAATGACACTTTCGGTTCGGGTTTGGCCTTGCACGGTTCGAGCCTGGTCGTATCTTCCCCCCAAAAACTAAGTGGCTTGGGTCCCGGTAAAGTAACTTTGTTCGAGAGAAACGCTTCCAGTGGACAGTGGGACTTCGCAAGCACCTTCTGGTCCGACAGTAATCAAAGTGATGAACATTTCGGAAACGACTTGGCCTTGAATGATAACTATCTTCTGGTGGGCGCTCCCAAGGAAGATGATGCGGGGAATGGGTTGGACGCGGGTGCCGCTTATCTTTTTGAGAAAAATTCCACCACCCATGTTTGGTCCTCCACGGCGACCCGGTTTTCGCCGAACAGTTTGTCGCCCAACGATGAATTCGGACATAGTGTTGCGTTGTCGGATGAGTATGCGTTCATAGGAGCGAAGAAGGGTGGGGATACAAATGACACGGGAGTGGTTTTCGTCTTTGAAAAGGAAAGCGCCGGATGGATTGAAAAACAAAGGATCGATCCGCCGACGGGAGTGGATTTGCAAAACTTTTCGCAAAGCCTGATCACCTTCGACGGATTGTTGGGAATTTCCTCTCCGGGAGCGGGAGAGGACGGAATGATTTATTTGTATGAGAAACAAGCGGTCTCGGACTCATGGAATCTGATATCCACTTTGGATGGCAACGATTCAGTGGTCAGTTCCAGAACGCTGTCACCCTTTGCCATGGGAAAGGGAACAGTGGTGGCGGGCAATCCTGAGGATGACTCGAACCAATCCTTTGCGGGATCCATACAATTTTATTATAACTCCGCTTGGCAAAGCAAGGATCGCTTTCCCTTAGCTCCAATCATTGAAGGGAATTCATCCTCCCAATTTTCAACCGATGAGGATTCAACGGGATTTGTTTACGATTTCAATGGCTCTCACCCTTTTGATTCGAACAACACTTGGTCCATAGCGGAAACCAACGCCTCAGTCTCCACCTATGATATCAATGCCACAAGCGGAGTGTTTTCCTTCGTTCCCGAAGGTAATTTCTCAGGGAATCTTTTCTTTCGGTCAACCTTGATGGGTACGGATGGAACGGATGAGCATAATTTCTCGATCGTGGTCAATGGATTACCGGACACCCCCATTTTTTCAAATCCCAGTCAACTTACCTTACCCTATGCGATGGTCGGCGACGAATACTCCGTCACCCTCGAACTGTACGACCCCGATGGAGATTCTTTGGATTTGAACGGTTCTGGTTTTCCCGATGGCCTGGCGATTTCCGGGCATACTCTGACCGGAATACCCTCAGTTTCGAGCGTTGCCGCCGAGGACGGTGATTACAAGGATTACACTTTCACCTTAGAGGTCAGCGATGGAGGTTTGTCGAGCTCAGCCATCTTTGCTCTGCGGGTCTACAAGCGAAACAACCCTCCGAGTTTTGAAGATTCCCTTGGGGATGCGGTTACGAGTCTCGACTTTAATTTTTCGGAAGATTTTTCGTCGGGGGATTGGTTGGCCGCTTTTCCCGTTCTTACCTTGAATGATCCGGATGGTGAGGTGTTGTCGCTCTCCGAGGTTTCCGGATTGGAGGCTCAGCATGGAACCTTGGATTTGAACGCAAGNGCTGCCGCCGGGCAACAGATCCTNTACGTTCCGAANGCTGATTATTTCGGAGACGATAATTTTTCNATCCGATTAACCGATTCGAACCTTATTGCAAAATCGGTGGATTTGAACGTAAGCGTTCGTATCTCCCCGGTAAATGATGATCCGGTCATCACTTCCTTTCCCGTCAGCATTGTGGCAAACGAAGGAATCGAGTACTTCTACCAGGTCGCTTTCACGGACGTCGATGATTCGAACGATTCCCTGACTCTTTCGGTTACCGGACGACCGGACTGGTTGTCCCTGGACTTGGTCAACAATCAATTGCGAGGTACGCCGAATTGGTCGGATTACTCTCCCGATGCCAGTAATTTGTTCATCACAGTCACTGATTCCTCGGGAGCGAAGGACACCCAAGGGTTTCCGTTATCCGTGATTCCGTTGAATTATCCCCCGGTCATTGAACAGGGAGATTCGCTTTCGTTCTCCATCAGCGAAGATAATTCGCCCATTGCTTGGTCGAGCGTTTCCTTGTCGTTCACGGATTCCGATACCAATAAAAGCAGTTCGGTTTGGAGCCTTTTCTCGAATCCCTCGAACGGAGTTGTGACTCTGATTCCATCCGGTAATGATCTCTTCGTCGAATACGATCCGGAGGGAAACTTTACGGGGATCGATTCCTTCTCCGTCGCCATCACCGACTCGNCTGATCCCAACACCAAGGATATTGTAGTCTTTGAGGTAAACGTTGCCTCGGTGGAGGATCCACCNGTATTCACGACCGTACCCGTTTATACGGATGCCGTGGTTGGGCACGCTTGGGATTATGTCTTTTCCTTTGCGGATGCCGATTTCAACCAAACCGTGAGCGCGTCCTATGACGGTTCGGTTTCCTGGCTTTCGCTGGANGATCTCAACGATTCGTGGTCCNGTAAAATCAGCGGAAGTCCTTCGGTTTCCGATATTGGAACTACACCCTCAATTACTCTGACTCTGACCGATAGCGTAGGNGAAGTGAATACCCAAGTTTTCGCTGTTCAAGTCTTAAGCTCGAATGCCGCGCCCTCGATCGATCAGGGAGATGGTTTGCAAGTGGTCATGGATGAGGACACTTCCTGGACTTTGGACTCGAACCTTTCGGTAACGGAGGCAAACAACCAAAGACTGACTTGGTCCTTTCACCAAAACCCTAGTCATGGCCAAGCCGAATTGAATGCAACGAACGAGATCATACATAGCCTGACCTACNTTCCCTCCGCNGATTACTTCGGACAAGATTCATTCGTCATTCGCGTTTCCGATGGCATTGACCAGGATTTGTTTACCTTTGATTTTGAGGTTCAAGANGTGCCGGACACCCCCGCCTTGGTTGATTTGGACAATGATTCGGTCGAAGATGGAAGCCTTTACCAGAAAACGATTTCCTTTTCCGATCCGGACGGTTTATCGGATGTTACTCATTCAATCTCTGGTCTGCCCGGATGGGTGGAGGTGCATGACTCGAATTTTACGAATGGTACGATTACTCTTTCCGGTAGCCCGGAAGTTGCCGATGAAGGCCTAAGCCAGGTGACGGTGCTCTTGACCGATGGGAACGGCTTCCAAGTTTCCAAGAGTTTTAGCCTCAGCGTTTACGTACTGAATTACCCGCCGGTCTTTGCCTCGGATACTTTTTCGATTACCATGACCGAAGATCTTCCATCGAGTTGGGTTTCGCCGTTTTTCGACGTCAATGATACGGAAACTCTTCTCGGTAATCTGACCTGGTCCCTCTCGAGCGCACCCGGCAACGGTCAGGTATCCTTGGGCAACGATCCGCAGAGTGAGGTTGTCTACGTGCCGGACGGGAATTTTTCGGGTTCGGATACCTTTACGATCATGGTCACCGATCGATCCGAGAACAATGACACTTCTTCGAAAAGCGCATCTGCGGTTGTGAACGTCACGGTTTCGCCGGTAAACGACCAACCGGTTTTCACTTCCTCTCCTCCAAGCAACTCCTCCGAAAGATATTCCTGGAACGATGAGTCGCCGTATGAATATGTAATTACAGTTTATGATCCCGATTTGCCGGATGGGGAATCCCTGGAGATTGAATGGGATTCCACGGTTTCAATGCCATCATGGTTAGCTTTGGTTAACGATGGCAACGGGAGCGCAACTCTTTCCGGTCTGGCTTCGGTGGCGGATGAGGGAAGCTACAACCTGAAGTTCAAAGTGGTGGATACGGTGGATCCGTCCTTGAGTTCGGTGCAGCAGTTTACCTTTTACGTAATCATCGATGATTATCCTCCAGTTTATCTTTCTCAAGTCAATCAATCCACCTTATCCACCATCCGTTTCTTTACGGATGAGGATTCGGTCCACGACGAATGGATCGGATCGAGCGGTTTTCATGCCATCAATCCCGATCCTGAACCCGATGATTATGAATCCTTGGAATGGACGGTCGAAAGGAATTCAAGCGCAGGAAGTTCCTTGCAGGTATCCGGTGCCGGTGATTTGCCGGACGTTTTCCAATACCAACCTCCGGAAAACTATCACGGACTGGACACTTTTTCGGTGAGGATTTCCGAGGGGGATCGGTACAGTATTCTTGAGTTTGAGGTGTATCTTAGTTCGCATCCGGATTCACCCGTGTTCACCACGCAAATCGATGAGCTTTACTCCTTGGAGATTGGAGAGCCCTTCGAAATGGAAATCAATGCAACGGATCCGGATTCAGATCAAATGCAATTCAGACTCTTTGGCTCGGCTTGGGATCCGCAACCATGGTTGAGCATCCTCAGAACCGATCCAAACGGGATCCTTATCGGAGGAGTCCCCAAAGTCGGAGTTCATGGAAACGAATTTCCATACTCGGTTTTCGTGATGGATGAGACTGGTCGGTTTTCGTCCATGAAAACCCAGTTTGTGGTGAGCGGGGAAAATCTTCCTCCCACGATCAACTGGGGAGTGGAGAAAACGGTCGTTTTCGATTCCAACGGTACGCTCATTTCATTTTCCCTGAATGAATTGATTGCTTCGGATCCGGATTCCGAGGAACTGCACTGGGAGCTTGTTCCAGGCAAATCTCCTCTGCATGGAGTCGCGACCGTATCGGGAAGCGGCGCTTCGCCCAGCGTTCTTTCGTACCTAACCAATGCGATTGGCCCCGATGAGGATGAATTTTCAATTCGTGTCTCCGATGGAAGAAACTATGACGAGATCCGAGTCAAAGCGGTCGTATCCTGGGAGGTGGACCGCCCGGTCCTTTCCTCATCGCAAGTGGACCAAGTCATTCAAGTTTTGGAAGGAGAAAGCTTTTCCGCTGAAGTATCCATTGTCTATGGAGATCAGAGAGAACTGTTTTCAGTCGAATTGATCGAAGGGCCAAACTGGGTGAGCGTGTATCATCAGGAACCGACGACCTTTCTGCTTCAGGGCAATGCTCCGTTGGGGGAGTACGATGATTTTGAAGTAAAGGTGCGGGTTCAGGGCGAGAGGGCCTTAAGCGCGGAATTGAGTCATACCATACGCGTATCCGACGGAACGCCTCCCCATTTGAAACTTTTGGGGGACAAATACATCCGCTTGGCCAAGGATGAATTATTTGCCGAACCCGGCTATTTGGCCACGGATCACGATGGAAGCAGTCTGTACGATTTGGTGAGCGTCGATATGGTCACGGGAGGATTCCAGAAAATCAATTACGTGGTTCAGGATGAGGCTGGCAATGAGTCCAGAACTCATAGATTGATCAACAAATATCTGGAAGCCCCTCTGGAGAGGAGTCGGACCTTTGTTCTCTCCGGAGCAGGAGGATATGGGCTGGCTTGGGGTGAGGGTGAGCAAGAGCTTATTTGGGCTGGTGGTCTTGAAAGTTTTCAGGATTTCGATTCCAATTACACGATCACCCCAGCGGATTCCAATCTCACGATCCTAAAAGTTCATAAGGATGAGGACTCCGCTCAAGCGCTTCTCTCCATGGAGGGCAATCAGGTGGTTCTCCATGATTGCGTCGAGAGGGATGATGGGCTTTATTGGGCGGGTTCGTTTCAAGGGGAATTGTCGGTTTTGGGAAAACGCGTGATTACCGATGCGAACCAATCCTGCTTCCTGTTGAAAACCACGAACTCCGGAGTCTTCGAATGGTTGCAGACTCTTGATGTGGGAGGAGCGATTTCCAATCTTCGCATGACTTTGGACTCGACGGGGCAGGCTTATCTTGCCGGTTCCTACAAGGGTAGTTTTTCCTTTGGGGGAAATGAGATCTTTGAGAGTGCGCCCGAAGACCGAGTCTTCCTTTGCTCGTTTTCCTCGAATGGCTCGCTTCTTGCGTCCAATATTCTTGCCACCGAAAATATGGAATGGCCCATCGGGTTGGAGGTGGTTTCGGATGGATCGGTCCTACTGCTTTGCCAAAGTGAAGTTGCTGAGCAACTGACTTCGGCTCGACTGGTTAAGTTGGACCCCCAACTGGCTTTGACGACTGAAATTACCTTTGAGGGAACTCAGCTTTCCCTGAGCGATCTTGCGGTTTTTGGAGATGCAGTCTATCTGAGCGGTGATTACCAGGGCGATTTTCTGGTTGATCAGAACAAGTATTTCGAAAACTCCAAGAAAGTTGGTTTCCTGCTCAAATTCTCCACCGCCTTTCAAATCGATTGGGCCCGCCAATTCGAATTCTCGGAAGAGGCATCACTGGCTGCAGTTTCAATCGACGTCATGGGAGATCCATTCTGCGTTTTGGAATTCAACGGTTCGTTTCTGGAGGATGCCACGATTGAGAGTCTGGGCGGAATGGATCTGCTTCTTGCGAAGGTCAAGGCGTCGAACGGTAAAACCCTCTGGTCCAAGCAAATAGGAGGTGTGGGTAAAGAGGGGTTTCTTCGGTTTGCAACCAATTCCGTGGGTGCCCCGATTCTTATGTTGAGCAGTGAAAGCAGTTTGGTGTTGGATGAGAAACTAGTTCCCGCAGTGTCTCAAAATGAAGTTTTGGTTTTGAATTTCGCACCCGTATCCGGAGATCCGGAAGCCTCTTTTGATCCCATGACTTTTCAGGTCGAAGAACCTTTCGTACGTTCCCTGACCGTCCCTCATCCTGATTATCTTTTCTTTACTCTTTTGGATGCTCCATCATGGCTGAATTTACTGGTGGACGAGGACTCCAATGGAACGGCGATTTTAGTGGGAACTCCACCGGTTGAAACTTTTCCGAAGGAGAGCAATGGAACCTTGAAACTTAGAATCTACAATGCGGAGGGAGGTTTCTCCGATGAAGAGATTTCCTATGATCTGAATTACTCGAATGAGAACCTGACGCAGTTCGGATATTTGCCCGAACCGGATTCGGGCGAGCCGACCGACTTGGGGAGTGACGGTGATTTGGTGGAAATTCTATATCGACCCCAAAGGGATGGATTGGTGGTGGTGGGTACTTTCAGGGATCAGTTGGTTTTGCCTGGTTACCAATTCGCAGTCACCGCAAAGTCAGACGGTTTCATTGCCTTCTTGGATCATAATCTAACAGTTGAACAGGTCCTGCGCTTGTCTTGTTCGGACCAAGTCACTTTGACGGATGCGGAAACCGATGAAGATGGAAACGTATATCTTTACGGTACCTTCAAAGGTGAAGTTTCATTGGGTGACAAGTCGGGTGTTAGCCTTGGGGGGAGTGATCTTTGCCTGATCAAAATCAATCCAACGGGTTTGGTTGAGGATTTGCGTGTTCTCGGTGGAGTGAAAGATGAGTTTTCAAGCTCGATGGAACTTGGCGATGACGAAGTTTTTCTTTCCGGTTCCTTTCTGAGCGAAGCGACCATGGGTTCCACGGTTCTGACGTCCAAAGGTCTCGAGGATGCGTTCGTATTGAGTATGGAACTGTCCAACCTCAGTCAATTGAATTGGTGCCATTCCTTTGGGGGTTCCGGGGTGGATCGAATGGATTCAATCTCTCTTTCCTCCAGCCAAAGGTTACTTGCGGCTGGTACTTTCAATGGATTGATTGAGATCGAAGACAAACAATATGATTCCGGTTATGGAAGTGGAGTATTCGCCGTACTTCTCAGTCAAAATGGAGAGGTGACGACTTCGTCGGGGCTTATCTCTTCGGGTGACGTCGAGAATTGCATTTCAAAATGGAATCCAGTTGAAGATTGCTTTCTCTTGTCGGGTGATTTCGTAGGCACACTCGTGGTTGACCAAGCGCAAGTTTCTTCGACTGGAGGAAAGGACCTCTTTGTAGCCAAATTGTCCGAGGAACTGACCACGGAGAACCTTCTTGGTTTGGGAGGCGTCTGGAACGACCGCGTCTTGGACATGAACGTCGACGCCAGTGGGGGAGTTACGGTTTCCGGCACTTTCTACGAGCAAATTATTCTAGGCGATCAAGTTTATCATTCCGCTGGATTGAAGGATTCGTTTCTGGTAAAATTGAATCCTCAAGATCATACGGTTCTGGATTCCTTTCATTGGACCAGCCCGAAGGATGATCGTATCGACCAAATCGCCTCAAAGAACCCCGAGCACCTCTATTTCGGAGGACTTGGCCTCTCTGGAGAGCCAGCTGAAGTCGGTCTTTTTCTCTCTGAAATGGGCAACCGATCAGGGAATCCCGTCGTTACCTCCGAATTGCCTTCCGAAACTTGGGCAAAGTTACCCTTCGAGTTTAGTTTGAGAACCGCTGGTTGGGTAGCTCCCGGAAGTCAATTTTCTTTGTCCGAGCAAAATGGAACGGCTTACAATTGGCTTCAACCCAGCGTCAACGAGTTCGGAGTTATTACAATTTCCGGGACAGCTCCCAATGAAGTCGGTCAATATCCGGTTTCATTTTTGATCAGCAATTCCGATGGTGAATCGCTCAGCGTTGATTTTCTCCTCACCATTCTTGAGATCGATTCGAGCCCCCCAACGATACTGCCGGAATCCTTTTATGAAATCTTTCAGTTTCTCCATTTCGAAAAATCTTTCGAGCTCTTTGACAGAGATGGAGATTCCTTGCTCATTGAAGTGGATGCTCCAAGTTGGGTGAAGTGGACTTGGTCGGACGATATGTATTTGAAGTTGAGCGGTCTGGCTCCGGAGGGAAGTCTGGGCAGTCACCCCATCACCGTCGCGGCAACGGATTCATCAGGGCTGAGGACTTCTGAAAGTTTTAAACTTAAGGTACAACCTCGACTCATCACTGCACCGAGTTCGGAAGAAAATTATGATTTCGATTCGGAAAATTGGTTCGGCCACTTTCATCTCATGGATAGTGGTTGGTGCTATCACCTGGATTTGGGATGGATTTATTTGGTTCCCAATGAGAATGGCATGCAGCTTTGGTTCTGGAAAAAGGGGTGGGGATGGAGTTGGACCTCAAGAGACCATTGGTCATCGACGGACAAAAGCGGATATCTTTACGTCGACCAAAGCCAAGACTGGGTGTACTTCACGACTCCGTCCAATTATTTCTCCGCCCGAGCGTATCTGTACGACGAGAGGAAGTGGGTGATTTACTCCGGTGGTTCAACCCAATGAAGAGGTCGGGGTAGGCCACTATCCGCTCAAACAAGCGACTCGTTTGTATTTTTTATTCAATGCAGCCTCAATCGATGATAGAATGCTTTGGTCATCGAGCCCGTATTGGGATCTTAGTTGGCTGACCGAACTCCCGTGAGGAATGAAGGCATCGGGCCATCCGAAGCTTTTTACGGGTACTTGCAATCCGTGGGCTTGCAGGGATTCCGCGACCGCCGAACCCAAGCCTCCCATTAAGGCATTGTCTTCGAGCGTCACAATGAGATCGTGAGTGGAGGCATGCTTGAAGAGCAGGTCGAGATCAAGAGGTTTTACGAATCGAACGTTGACCAATGAGCAGTTCAAGTTGTGTCTGTCGGAAAGTTCTTCGGCAAGCTTCTTGGCGGTCTCAACAAAAGGTCCGAGCGCCCAAATCGAACAGGTGTCACCGCGTCTGAGAAGTTCGGCTTTACCGATTTCCAGAGTTTTGGGTGATTTCTTTAGAGTAACTCCCAATCCATTACCTCTCGGATATCGGATAAAGGCGGGTTTTCCGGACGAAATTCCAGTGAGGAGCATATCCTGAAGCTCGTCTTCGTCTTTTGGTTGCATAACTACTGAGTTGGGTACGCAACGAAGGAAGGAGAGATCGAATACACCGTGATGAGTGGGACCGTCGTTTGGAGACAAGCCGGCTCGATCGAGGCAGAAAGTGACGGGTAGATTTTGAAGACAGACGTCGTGAATGATTGGGTCGTAGGCCCTTTGCAGGAAAGTGGAGTAAATTGCGCAAACGGGCTTGAGCCCTTGGGTTGCCATTCCCGCAGCCATGAGAACGGCATGCTCCTCGGCAATGCCAACGTCGTAAAAGCGATCGGGAATTTTCTTTTCCAAAGCATCCAAACCCGTGCCTGCGGGCATGGCGGCGGTGATACCGGTGATGGATTTGTCCTGAAGAGCAAGTTCCGCAAGGCATTCTCCGAATACGTCTTGGTATTTGGGCGGAGTATTTGGCTTTTCCGCTTTGGGAGCTCCGGTCTTTTCGTCAAAAGGACCGGAGCCATGCCACTTTTCCGGTTCCTTTAAAGCAACCGGAAAACCTTTGCCTTTCTTGGTGAGGATGTGCAAGACGATGGGTTCGTCGGATTCCTTGGCGAACTCGAAGAATCGGACCATCGAGTCAATGTCGTGACCGTCGATCGGACCTAGGTAACGCAATCCCAGTTTCTCGAAAATGCTGGAAGGAGCGAGTAGTTCCTTAGTGTCTCTTTTGGCCTTGGAAACTAATTTCATGAAGGAGCGACCACCGGGAATCTGGGACAGAAAGGATTGGGCGTCTTTGTGCAGACGGTCGTAGACCGGATTCGTAATCAATTCGTTGAAGTATCGCGACAGCGCGCCAACGTTTTTTGCAATAGACCATTCGTTGTCGTTCAAGACGAGGATGAATTTTTTCGTAGAGCAGGCAATGTTGTTCAGAGCTTCCAGAGTGATGCCACAAGTGAAGGCTGCATCCCCCGCTATGGCTACGACATGCTTGTTTTCCTTCTTTAGGTCTCTCGCGACGCACATGCCGAGAGCCGCCGACAAGCAGGTGCCTGCGTGTCCTGCCCCGAATGCGTCATGTTGGCTTTCTTCCCGAGAAAGAAAGCCACTCAAACCATCCGTTTTTCTAATTGCATCGAAACGCTCGTCGTTACGGCCCGTGAGAAGCTTGTGAACGTAGCCTTGGTGGGAAACGTCCCAGCAAAAGGAGTCCCGCGGGGTTTCGAAGGCAAGGTGAAGAGCAATGGTAAGCTCTACGACACCGAGATTCGGCCCTACGTGCCCACCGTTTTGAGCCGTTGCCCTAATGATTCGAGTTCTTATTTCTTCGCTCAAGGCAACAATCTCTTGCCGGGTGAGGCTACGAAGATCCTGAGGTCTTTGAATTTTGCTTAAGATGGGAAAACCGTCCATTGCCTTACCTCTGATTGGAAGGATTGCCTTCGGTGGTCTCCTGCACGGAGACTTCTTGGATTTTCAACTCGGCGAAATCGATTTTTTCTCGGCAATGCTTAAGTAAACTCATGCCTTTGCGGTAATGTGAAACAAGGGAATCCAAAGGAGCGTCTCCGGATTCCATACGATGGACGATTTCCTCGAGTTCGGAAATTCCATCCTCGAAGGTGAGGTCTTCCGGAACCGAATTCTTTTCGTCACTGCTTTTAGCTTTGGTCACGATTGTCATTGTAGGCTTACCCTAAGAGTTCGCAACCTTCTAAAATTAATTCTCGAAGGTCGACATTTGACGAAACCATTGACATTTTCATGGCATGACATCCCTCCAGATCATAATCCTTGTTGCGGCATTGGCGCAGTTTGTTTTTGAACTTTTTCTCAAACTGAAGAACGAACGGCATATGGCTTCCATGAGATCGGTAATTCCGTCCGGAGTGGAAGCGGTGATGGATGAAGACACCTGGAAAAAGGCAACCGATTACTCTATTGAAAAAAGCAAATCATCCAGATTGGAGGAGTTGATTGGAATCCTAGTATTTCCCTTTTTTCTCCTTTTTCTTTTCCCATGGACCTTTGGGAAATGGTCGACTTCCCTGAACGATTCGATCTGGCAATGCGCATGGGTGACCATTTGCTTTCTTACCGTCATTCAATTGCCCAATCTTATTTTTGATTGGAAAAGGCAGTTCGTTCTTGAGGAAAAGTACGGCTTCAACAAATCAACCAAGAAGCTTTGGCTGACCGACAAGATCAAGGAGACGATTCTAAGTCTGGTGATTGGACTTTGCCTCCTTTCCTTTTTAATTTGGCTCTACCGTTCCTTGTCGACTTTGATGCCTGAATTTTGGTGGATCCTTGCCTTTGGCTCTTTTTTTGCGATTCAGCTTCTGCTTATGATTTTATGGCCTAAAGTCATTCTTCCCCTATTCAACAAACTATCTCCTTTGGAGGAAGGAGAACTGAAGGATCGCTTGATGGGGCTTTCGGAAAAAACCGGTTTCAAGGCCAAAACCATTGAAGTCATTGACGGAAGCAAAAGGTCGGGGCATTCGAATGCCTATTTCACGGGATTCGGAAGATTTCGGAGAATCGTTCTCTACGACACTTTGATCAAGCAAATGGAAATTGAAGAAATCGAAGCGGTGCTTGCTCATGAAGTGGGGCACTACAAGTTGGGTCACATACCCAAAAGAATGGCTCTGTCCTTTGTTCTGGGTTTGCTTAGCTTTGCCGTTATGGCCCTTCTGTTGAAAAGCCCATGGTTTTATGCGGGATTGGGTATGCCCGCGAACCTTATGGGGTCGTTTTCCTCTCTTGTGGTTGGACTTGGTCTGAGTGTGGGATTCTTCACTTACTGGATTACGCCTCTGAACAATCATCTATCTCGGCGTCACGAATATGAGGCGGATCAATTTGCAAAAGATTCTGTGAATGGTCCCGAACCTCTCGTTCGGGCACTCAGAAAACTTTACGTCGAGAATCTGAATCACCCGATCCCGCACCGAGTGATGGCAAGCTTTCACTACTCTCATCCGACTTTGCCTGAGCGGGAGAAGGCGTTGCTCGCCGGATGACGTTTGGGTTTTCATCGATGGACGGAGCGACGGTAAGACCAATGATGAGCGAATCGAGCCAAAGTGACCCCAAGTAGATTCATCAGCAAATCTCCCACGGAGGGAAATCTTTGAGGAATGAACGCTTGAACGAGTTCGTTGAAGCACGCATACGATAGGGCAAAAAGAAATGCCGGGTCACGCAAGAACCCTTTTGCATAGGGTTTGGGCGACGTCCAAAGCCAAAGCCAACCGAGGACGAAGAAGAGTGGCAGGTGACTCAGGTCCTGTAGCCAATAGGGGTAATCGAAAAGCTCTGCGGAAAAGCGAACCAAGAGTTCGTTTGCGTCTATATTTTTTAGGGTACCCGGCTTGGGAATACCGGTAATGATTTGAAGAAAAAGAGTGTATGCGATGGGAAGGAGCAAGAATTTCTTGCCTGGGGGAGCTTGGAGCAGCACTTGGTTGAGCTGAAATTGTGGGGATTTCATTTTAGAGGGGGCACTGATCTAATCTTGTCTTTGTTCGAATATTTGAACAAGAAGGTGAAAATGCCAATTTACGAATTTTATTCATCCGAAACTAGCAAAATCTATTCTTTCTTTGCCCGGTCTACAAAGCACGCTGACCGGATTCCGTCTTGCCCCGATGGTAAGGAATACGCCATGAAAAAGCTTGTTTCAGGATTTTCCATTACTGGAAACAAAAAGGAGGCGGATGGAGAGGAATCCCCTGAAGGTATGGATCCGAACGATCCATTTGCCGGCATGAGCGAAACTCAGACCAACGCCATGATGCAGGAAATGGAAGGGGCGATTGAAGGAATGGATGAAGACAATCCCGATCCAAGGCAAATGGGAAATTTGATGCGCAGAATGTGCGAGTTGACCGGTGAAAAGATGGATGAACCTATGGAGGAGGTCGTTCGCAAGCTTGAAGAAGGTATGAACCCCGATGAACTTGAGGATCGTATGGGTGATTTCATGGGTGATGAAAATGAATCCGAGAACCCGCTTGATTCCACGGACAAGCAAGAAGCAACGAAAGCCAAATGGAGAAGACTATTGAAGAAAAGGCTTGTTCGGGATCCAAAACTCTACGAATTTGAGGATTTCCTCACCCAATGACCTTAAAGGCCTTCATTTGTTTTTTCGTTTTTTCGATCTTGGCCTTTTCCTGCGGATGGGAGGAAGAGGAAACCGCGATTCCCTCACCTAGAGTTTGGAAAGGGGAGGAGGAGGAATTTGAGAAGAGTTTTGATTATGACAATCCATTGGATGCCTACGGCAAACCCGTTCTCGTGGAAAGCGGGAGTCGAAGCCCATATTCGGGAGTGTTGGAACTTAATGCATCGGGACAAGTCACAAGCAAAACCTACCAAGATGGGATTCTGAATGGATCCAGTGTCAAGCGATCAAAAGATGGTTCTTGGGTTGAAGCCAACTACCGAGAAGGCAAGCTGCATGGGAAGATGACCTTCTACGACGCCAACGGCAAGATTCGCACGGTCATGAACTATGAAAATGGTAAGCTGAAGACAGCGGATTGATGATGCTTGTTGCGCTAAGCGGAGCTTTTTCTGACCTTTACGAATTCTCGTGTCGCTCTCTTTGCTTTTCTTGAAGGTTCGAGCGCATCTTCTTCGCTTCCTGCGTAGGGGAGAAACAGATAAAAGGTAGTGCCTTTGCCTATTTCGGAAGAAAAACCGATTCTGCCATTATGGTCCTCAATGAAAAGTTTCGAGTTATATAAGCCGAAACCGGATCCATCCATGGAATCCTTGGTAGTGAAAAATGGCTCGAAAATCTTGTCGGCATGTTCGTGAGCGATCCCCTGTCCGTTGTCGCTCAGGGATATTTCCGCCCCATTGGTTTTGGCCAGGTGGGGCCCGCCGGTTGCTCCTTTCATGATTTCCTGCCCCCTCTTTACCTTCTTAAGCGAGATTCGAATTCGCCCGTTTCTCTCAATCGCGTCCCGGGCATTGATTGCCAAATTTAGGATAACCTGCCTGAAGCCAGTTTCCTCTATGAAACTGGGAATGGCATCGGTTCCAAAATCAGTTACGATTTTTGCGCTTCTTGGAATGATGATTCCAACCAAATCCATTTGATCCTTAAGCAAGAGCCTCAAATCATGAATGGAACGAGTCGCTGATTTTTCTCTGTGTAAGTCAATGATTCTCCGCACCAATTTCTGAGCTTGCATGGCGCTTTTCTTGATTTGCCCCATACCGTTGAGCATTGGGTCATCCTTTTCCATCATGCCATGGTAGAGTTCGCTTATGGAGAAGATTCCAGCCATTAGATTGCTGAAGTCATGAACCAAGCCATTGGTTAGAGTTGCAAGTCCTTCTCGCCAAATTGAGTTGGACAATCGATGCTCGGCGATGGACTGTCTGGTAATGTCGACGAATACGCCATCGTAACCCAAGAGTCGGTTGGTTGCCGTTATTATTGGAGTTCTAACGTCCAAAAGATAAAGCACCTGGTCATTGGGGGGAATTTTAATTCGGTAGGTAAGACTGAAGGTTTCCTTCCTTTTTGAGCTAGCGTTCAATTTGTGCTGAAAATGTTCCCTGTCCTGTTCGACGATCTTATTGAGAAAAAGGCCCCCGTTTCGTGAGAATTCCTCATGTTCGGTGGGAAAAAGTCTTCGGATTCCNCGAGACAGATAGGTGAAAGTCATATCGGACCTCTGGGTGAAAAAGATACCCGGNAAATTGCTTACGTAGTCCGAAAGACGGCTTTCGGCCTTTTGCAGTCGAATTAAGGTGTTGGCAAGNGCTCTCGGATCTTTCATGAGATCTCCCATAAAGGCTTTTTTCAGGGAGTCATGAGGGGCAAGAGCCGGAGAGAGCGAAACGACTGANATCTGATCGTAATTACAGCAAGAAAGAAAGACACCGATGGAAGAGTCCTGATCGTTTTTGGAAAGAGGAAGAAAGGTTTCNAAATCCTTGGTATGAAGGTTCTTGGGAAGAAGCATCTTCCAACTCGCTTCCAAGGAAAAAAGAAAGCCGAGGAATTTTTTGCCAATCAGATCCTTGGGGTTTTTNCCCACCCATGAACCAAAGGATTCGGATGCTTTGGTAATCATGCCATCCTGATTCATGGCTATTTGACAGTTCTCGAAATTGGGTGACTTCATGTTAGAGTGGGTTGGTAAAAGGTAACACTTCGTCTTGCCCAAAGACAATCCAAGATATCTTAACTTTAGCAACTAGGTAATTTTTGCCGNGACTTGGCTTATTTTAGNTTATTTNTGCATTNTTTTAGGTGTANAAGTNTTTTTTGGNGTAAGGATCTTTGTGTAAGAGTTGGCGCAAAGATTGCANTGCGAGGGGCGCATGGCTGTAATCTTAGACAATCTTTACCATCAGGAAAATTATCTGATTTCCAAAAAGCTTTTGGATGCTACCCACCTCCGGCACGAGGCATTGTCAAACAATTTGGCAAACGTCGAGACGCCCGGTTTCAAGCGTCGAGACTTGCCCAAGACCTTTGCAACCGAACTTCGCCGAGCAGTTGACCGTAAGGATTTTCGCCGAGTCAAGGCTTTNCTTCCNAGAAGCGCTGAGGATCGGCAGGCCAAACCAGTNCGNGTTGACGGTAACACCGTGCAACTCGATGAGGAAATGNTGGCGATGAATCGAAATGCCTTGAATTACGAGTATCTGAGCGGTGCCGTTGGAGGTTCGATCAAGGAATTAAACTTAGCCATCCGCGGAAGGGTGTAAGAAAGGGAGATTTTAACCATGGCGATGAATCTTATTCCAGGAATTGAATCTACGGGAAGCGCATTATCCGCAGAGAAAATCAGGCTCGAAATCATTGCTCAAAATATTGCCAACTCGAACACTACTCAGGATGCGGCGGGCAACGTTTACAAACGCAAGGAAGTCGCTTTCGAGGAATATGTGAAGATGCCAGAGAGGAGAGTTCCTGGCTACGTAGACGAAAATTTATACCAAGGCGTACGAGTCACTGACGTTTTTGATGATCAGACTCCCGGGAGAATGATCTACAATCCCGGTCATCCTCATGCCAACGAAGACGGAATGGTTGAGATGCCGAATGTGGACGTGTCTCGAGAAATGGTTGATTTGATCAGTGCCTCCCGTGCCTACGAGGCCAACCTCACCGTTGTCAAAACTTCCCGTAGAATGGCTCAACAAGCCATGGCGATCGGTAAATAAATATTTAAATCATGGAAATATCCTCTCTTCCCAGTCTCAGCGATCTNCTTAATCAGAATCCGAANCTGCAGCCCAATGCTCAGGCGGATCGTTTTTCATCCAANTTTGAGAANNTACAGAACCCTCAAGTTCAAGGAACCCGTTCTCCTAACGGTGTGGTTCCGGTTGAGATTGACAAGACTTCACCAACGGATCGTGTCACCGCTCCCGGTTTCGCTCAGATGTTCGAGCAATTCATTAAGGGGGTTGACCGTAAAAAGAAAATATCCGCTCGCGAAACTCAGGATTTGATTCTCGGCCGTTCCGATAACATTCACGAAGCCGTGGTCAAGTCTCAGGAGGCGGGAGTTGCCTTCAATCTTATGATCGAGGTTCGTAACAAACTGGTCGAATCCTATAAGGAACTCATGCGGATGCAGGTGTAGTCTTAACTTTTAAAATTCTTAAGCATGAAAGAACGTTTCGAAAAACTCAGCGAATTGTGGCAAAATTTANCTNCTTCCAAGAAGCTCACCTTAGGGGTAGCCTTGGTCGGAATCATAGGTCTTAGTATTGGAATATTAAGTTGGTCGGGAGAAAGCACTCAGATGCGGGTCTTGGTGAGCGGGGCCGATTCCAANGATTTGGCTGAGGTTGTTGATATTTTGAAGTCCAACCAAGTGCCCTTCGAATACAGCGAGTCCGGTGACACTATCCTTGTGCCTGAGGACAAGCGCGCATCGATGAGAATGGAGTTGGCCATGAAAGGACTGCCCAAAACGGGTGACGTAGGTTTTGAAATNTTCGACGAAGGGAATTTTGGGATAAGTGATTTTGTCCAGAGAACCAACCACACTCGAGCTATCCAAGGGGAATTGGCTCGTACCATTGGTATGATGGATGCCATTCGCTCCGCCAAGGTCTTCGTGGTCAAACCCGAAAATAATCTTCTTCTTAGCGAAGACCCCAATGACCGGCCAAGCGCNTCNGTNTACGTGGACACTGGCGGAAACACCTTAGACAAAAGCAACGTCAATGCGATCCAGTTNCTTGTCGCAAGAGCNGTAAAGGGAGTCAATAAGTCGACCGTCGCGGTGATGGACAACCAGGGGAACCTCCTTTCNGATGAAGGGGATTCCGATGGNGTCGCCGGAGTTGCCGGTCAGATGATGAAGGCATACCAGGCACAGGAACGAAGGCTTGAGGCTAAGATTGAAACGATGCTTGCCCGAATTGTAGGAAAGGATCAGGTTGTGGCCCGCGTATCCGTAAACCTTGATACTCGCTCATCCACTCTACTCGATGAGAAATTTGATCCGGATGGCTCTGTTCCGAGAACGACAACTACCGATAAGGACGAGGCCAAGACCGTTGAGACGCAACCTCAAAACAATGCTACTGGTATGGGTGCGAACGTCCCCAACGTCAGCCAAGATGCTACCATGCAGGATCCGATTATGGCTCAGAGCGATGAAACTCGGGAATCCAAAACCACAGACTTTGAAATCAGTCGGACCCTNAAGGAGGAGATGCAGGAACCAGGCGCCATCATAGGCAGAAGCGCGGCGGTTTTAATTGCGAAAGGAGAAACTCCTCGTACNACCGAGCAAATTGACAGCATTCACAATGCAGTGGTCAATGCAATTGGAGCTCGTTTCGATCAGGTTGACNTGNCCACCCACGTAACGGTCCATGAAGTGGAATTTCTTCCTGCTTTCGTNGGACCTGCCGGGGAGACGCTCAATCAATTNCAACACATCTTGGATACCTACGGACCTCATCTCAAGAACCTCTTGGGTATCNTNTTGGCGATTGCTATCTTTGTTGTCTTTTTGCGCATGCTGAAAAAGTTCAAACCCAGCGAGGCGGAGGTACAGGTTCTCGATGAAGACGATCAGCAAATGCTTTCCGGAACTCGCAGTTTGGGAAGCGGACTTACTCCNGAATTGCTGAACGATCTNATTCAGGAGAAACCCGATAACGTAAGCACCGCCTTGCGAAGATACCTAGAGAGCGGTTCTTCAAGTTAATGCNAGNCAAACGAATCTTTTAGAGTTGGAGAAACCATGGAGGAAGTCGAAGAAGAAGAAGAAAGCGTAGGCGAGCGTTACCGGAAGATGTCCAAGTTCGAAAAACTTGCTCTCCTAATGATCGCCTTGGGACCTGAAGCTGCCTCGACTTTGCTTAAAAGGTTCGACTCGAAGGATTCCGAATCCATTTGCAAGAAAATCGCTGATTTTCCCATCGTTGATCAGGAATTGAAGGACTGTGTTTTGGATGAGTTTTCCGAATTGATCGAGTCCAGCGTAAATTCAAACTTGGGCGGACTTACCTTCGCGCAGAAAACCCTGGAGTTGGCTCACGGGGACTACAAGGCAAACAACATGATGAACCGTATTGCCCCGGTTCGTGACTCTCTTGATTTCATGGACGATATTAAGGAGATGGATTCGGGCCAAATTTACAATGTCCTCAGGTTTGAGCAGCCTCAAACCATTGCTTTCGTTCTTGCCAACGTAGACGCTGACAAGGGCTCGGAAGTGTTGCAGTTGATGGCTCCCAANGTGCAGGAACAGGTCGTTGAGAGAGTTGGNTCCATGGAAACCACNCCAATGGACCAAATCGAAGTTGTCGCCAATACTNTGGGAGCACGGGTCGGTAAGAAAGGTCAATCGCCGAGAATTAAGACCGGAGGAGTCAAATCCGCTGCCGATCTTCTCAATTGGTTTGATAAGGAAGAAGGAAAGGAATTGCTCAAGAGCATCGAGAAACGGAATCCGAAATTGGGTGGTTCGATTCGGCAAAGGATGTTCCGTTTCGAGGATTTGGTACGTCTCAGCCCCGGAGACATCTCCAAGATTACCAAAGAGGTTGATCAGGATGATTTAGTGGTTGCTATGAAAAACGCATCCGCCGAACTCAAGAAAATCATTTATTCCACGATGTCCAAGCGTGCGGTCGAAGCATTGGAAGAACAACTGAGTTTTCTAGGCCCGAAACGACTTTCGGAGATTGAAGCTGCTCAGGACCGAGTCATTCAAATCGTTCGCGAACTCGAGGAAGATGAGGAGATTATCCTCGATACCGGAGGAAGCGACGTTGTCGTTCAGTAAATCGATATCTTTCCCCGAGCCTCCGAAGGGTTTCAAAGTTAGCTTCGTTGGATCTCCTCCAGTGGAAGCGGTTGAGTCCGATTCGAGGGTCAGTCAAGCGTATGAAAAGGGTAAAAGCGAGGCTACCGAATTTTACCAGAATGAGGTCAGGCAGTTGCGTGAAACCTACGCAACTCGTCAGGACCAAGCCCTAACGGGTTTGAATTTAAAGGCAAACGAAGTTTTGTCTCAACTGGACGAAAGACTGCCGGATTTGGTTATGTCTATCGTCGAGAGAGTCATCGGAACCTGCCCTATGGACAAAGAGGCGGTGGAGGAAATGATCAAGTCCATGATCAGTGAATTTGCCGATGATCAGGAGCAATTGGAAGTGTACCTTTCAGGTGAAGATCTCTCCTTGCTCAAGGCTATGGCTGATGCAGAAAAGCAACCTCAAAATCAGGCAGGAGGCGATGAAGAGGGTTTCGCTAGTGCGATTGCTGGTATATTTGATGGTTTGGACGGAGATGATGCCCTCTTGGAAGGATATCCCAACGTAAAGTTTTTTGAAGATTCGTCGCTTGATTCCGGCGATTGTCAGATCAAGAGCAGGTTCGGTCTTCTCGATGGAAGAATTGCCACCAAATTGCGAAAAGTGGAGGAGGAACTTCGAGGAAATGATTGATTCCCTCCACGAGCGCTTCACCTTTATGGAGCAAGGCGTCCGCGGATTGCGTACTTTGGATAAGATAGGAACCGTACGACGGGTAACGGGTCTTGTCATCGAATCCGAGGGCCCGGAGGTAAGTATCGGGCAAGTCTGTTCGATCAGTTCCGAGAGGCATGGTGAAACCATCGAGGCTCAGGTCGTGGGTTTTCGTGAAAACGTCGTGTTGTTAATGGCTCTGGAAAGCGTTCACCTGATTCACCCGGGTTGTAAGGTTTCCTCTAAGAAAAACTCCAATTCGGTTCCTTACGGTCCTTCACTTTTGGGAAGAATCATTGATGGAATGGGGCGTCCGATAGATGGCAAGGGTCCCTTGCTTGCTCCTCAGCGTGAAGGGTTTTATTGCGAGCCTCCAAACCCCTTGTCCAGAAGTTTGATTAAGGAACCCTTCAGTACCGGAATTAAAGCCATTGACTCCTTCATTCCTCTTGGCGTAGGTCAAAGAGTTGGCATCTTTTCAGGGAGTGGCGTAGGCAAGTCCATTCTTCTTGGAATGATCGGTCGAGGTTCGGAGGCTGAAGTGAACGTCATCTCTCTCGTGGGTGAGCGAGGACGCGAATTGAGAGAATTCGTCGAAAACGACTTGGGTCCGGAGGGTATGGCGAAATCCGTAATCGTAGTTTCAACTTCGGACCAACCGGCGCCCATGCGCATACGGGCTTCCGTTCTGGCTACTGCCATTGCGGAGGGTTTTCGAAACGAAGGGAATAAGGTTTTGTTACTGATGGATTCCCTTACCCGCTTTGCCATGGCTCAGAGAGAAATCGGTCTTGCAGCTGGAGAACCTCCCGCGTCAAGGGGATATGTGCCTTCCGTTTTTTCTTTGCTGCCCAAACTCCTGGAGAGAACCGGGACTAGCGAGGCAGGGGCCATAACTGCGATTTACACGGTTTTGGTTGAAGGGGATGATATGAATGAACCCGTTGCGGATGCGGTGAGAGGATTTCTTGATGGTCACATTGTCCTGAGTCGAAAATTGGCCAATGCAAACCACTTTCCGGCCGTCGACGTTTTGAGAAGCGTGAGTAGGCTTGACCGAGCCGTTTGTAAGGAAAATGAAATTGCACTCATTTCCGAAGCGCGAGACTTGTTGTCCGTATATATGCAAAACGAAGATCTCATTAATGTGGGGGCCTACGTGAAAAACAGTAATCCTAAAATTGATAGGGCGATTGAAAAATTCGCCCATATCGAAAACTTTCTTCGTCAGAAGTACGATCAGTTAAGCGCTCGTCAGGAAGCGTTCGATCTGCTTTTCAAAATCTTGAAATGAAGGCTTTTGCATTCCGCTTGGAAACCCTTTTGCATCTACGTGAAATTGCGAAGGACAAGGCTCTGTCTCAGTATGGTAAGGCGGTTGCAAAGAGAGAATTAATGGAAGGCCAACTTCTTTCCAAAGAGCGAAGATTGGCCGAATTGCAGGATGAAATTGCTTCCAGAAGGAAGGTGGGTTTTTCCGGGTCGAGTCAGCAATCCTATCAAAGATCTTTGGATTCCGCGAAAAATGACATTCATCGTTGTCATTCCGAGGTGCAGATTTCCAAAAAAATAGAAGAGTCGAAGAGGTTGTCCTACTTGGAGGCGGATTCTTCCTATAAAAGTTTTGTAAGGCTCAAGGAAAAGAAAAGAGACGAGCATATGGAAATCGAATCCAAGAAAGAAGAGTCCGAAATGGATGACCTCATCGGCGGTCGCTTTATTTACAATCAATCGAATTTTGATTTATCATGAAAATACCACCAACAATCTTAGTCTTAGTCGCAATGGTTTTAAGCTTAGTCAGTGCGACCGTAATGATGTGGCTCAATTACGATGCGATGTTCAAACCAAAGCCCGAAATCAAGGCTGAGTTTACCAGTATTGAGTTCGATGCCGATGACACCAGTTATTCTCCGGCGGAGACTCATTCTATGAATCAATTGTCCAAGGAATTGGCAGCGCTCAAGGAGCGCCTCCTCCTTCGGGAAAACGAACTGGATGCCCGCGAATCGGCAATCGCCATGGATATGGAGTCTTTGGAGAAACAAAAAAAGGAACTCCAGCAAATAAGAGAAGATCTCGCGGGGCGATTGGCTGACTTTGAGGCAAGGCAGGGTCAAGACTTGAGCGAAGAGAAGCTCAAGGAATATAAGGATACTTCCAAAAGGTGGATTGAAATGGGTCCCGAGGTGGCAAGCATAGAAATTCAGAATTGGAGACAGAAGCGTCGTTTTGAAGAGGCTCTTACCATTTTCGAACTGCTCAAGTCTGAGGAAAAGGCTCCCATCATTTCCTTTATGCTCAACAGCGACGACGATGCCTTGATTGAACTTGCTGATGCCTTGGCGATGAGAGACCGCGGTTTGCTACCTAGTCTCGACCTGAACGAGGTGGGTGCTCCTTTGCCCAACTAAAGGCAAAGCCAATGGAAGGTGTAAGCAAGGCATTTGTTCAAAGATTGGGGAATTCCCCAAGTCACCAGCAAGTCGGTAAAAATGGCTCTTTTTGGCTCCCACCCGAAGCCAAAAGCGAAGGTTTTTCCACTAAGCTGAGGGATGCTGATTCTAAACTCGGGGACAAAAATGACACGAAGGCGGCGCTTAAAAACAAGGTTCAGACTCCTGCACAGGCCAAGATCAAGCATTCGGTCCGAGAGAGAGCGGAAACCGTCTTGCCTCAAAAGTCGGCTCCGAACTCAAGTTTTGGGAAAACAACTCCAGTCCGAAGCAGGCCTAAAGCGTTTACCTTCAAGAGTATAACTGGAAAAGGGATTGGGCGACAAACCCCTGCGATCCCTAACGCAATCGAACCTCTTCTCACGCAAAATCAGGGTTTGCCAACCAATCAGACTTTTAAAGGAAATCTTCGAGATTCCGGAATTCAATCCATGCTTCTGAAGAATGAGGTCAATCCTGACGCGGAAGCCGAAGTTCGTGATAAGAGAAGAAATTCATCGCATGGCATAAAAAGTGCTTTTGACGAAGACATGGAAGTTTCCTTTAAAACTCAATTGTCTCTCGAAGTCGTCGAAAGAGAACTCACGACTGTGACCCAAAAGTCCAGTTCGCAAACACGGAGTTTTTTTGAGTTTGCGGGAAAAGAGCTTTTACCTCGTATTGCCTATTTTGCAAAGCATGACAAGAAAGTCGTTCGATTTGCAATGGATTTGCCCAATGGTTCCAAGTTAGGTGTGCGAATCGAAAAATCGAAAAGCGGTTTGCGTCTGTGTTTGATTTCATCGGACGAACAGTCCCAAAAGAACCTTGAGGAGTTGAAAGGTCTCTTGAATAAGTTTTCCGAAAGTGAAAATGGTCACGGAGAGTTAAAGGTTTTTCACTTTCAAAATTACAAGCAAATGGATGATTATTTCCAACAGGCAGCTTAATTTTATATCATGATAGAGGCACTAGCAGCAGCAACTTCAAGTGAAAACCCAAGATCTTCGAGTCTTTCGAAGCAAGAGAACAACGGTGGCAGTTACATGCAGATGGAAGACTTCCTCCAACTTCTCACGAGCCAGATCAGTAACCAAGATCCATTGGAACCGATGAAGGACACGGAATTCATTTCTCAAATGGCAAACATTGCCTCCCTTGAGCAGATGCAGCAATTCACCAAGGGTTTTGAGAGTTTTGCGAGTTCGCAAAAGGATATGGTCGCTCAAGCTTACTTGGGTAGAATCGTCACTATCAGCGTCCAGGGTAATGAGGTCGAAGGCTTGGTCGATTCGGTTGAGAAGTCTTCCGACGGTTCGATCACGATCGAAGTTTCAGGAAATTCTTACGATCCCAAGGACATCACTCGCGTTCGCTTGCCCGATCAATAATCCATTCTTATGATTCCCTCCTTACATAACGGCGTTTCAGCGCTTAAAAGCCTTACCCAAGGCTTGCAGGTTTTGGGCAACAACATTGCGAACGTCAATTCGTTGGGTTACAAGTCCGCCCGAGCGAACTATTCGGATAATTTTTACATGCATCTCAACGATGCGGAGACTGGAGTTGATGGTGATCCCAGTAACAACATCCAGCAACATGGAACGGGCGTGCACGTCGGATCCATTTCAACCGATTTCAACCAAGGGACTCATGAAACGACGGGGTTGGATTTGGATTTGGCCATTCAAGGGGAAGCTTTGCCGAACGGAGGAGGTTTTTTCGAAATCGTAGACCCGGTATCGGAGGAAATCTTCTACACCCGCGCCGGTGCCTTTGAGTCGACGAAGGAAGGGCTTGTGGTAACAAGAGATCAATATAGGTATCANTTACAGGGCNCCAATGGAGCTTTGGAGATCAAACTTGANAACGATGAAACTCTTCTCGCNCGAAGGATCGAAGAGGATGGAAAGGTAAATCTCGTCGTAAGTAAAGCCGATCCCAATGGCGGATCCGAGGACATCATAAGAAACGTCGGTCAATTGAAATTAGTCAATTTTCAGTCACCTCAATACTTGAGGAGAGCTGGAAATGGCTTCTACTCCAATGGTGGTCCAGGTCAAGACTTAGGAGGTCTTCTTGCCAATTTCCTTCCCGCATCCGGTTCGAACGGAAAGATCAAACAGTACACTTTGGAACTCTCCAACGTGGATTTGACCAATGAATTTGCCAGCATGATCTCCCATCAGAGGTCATTCCAGGCCGGATCTCGTGTAATCACCACCTCAGATATGATTTTATCTGAAGCTGTGAATCTCAAACGCTAATTTACTAATCCCGAACATTCAGAAAAAATGTGCGCAGCTCAACTCGACGAACTTCCTGACGGCAATAATGCCTCTTCCTCCAAATCGGACGGCGGAGGAAATTTGGTTCCTGCCTTAATTGCGATTGTTTTGGCTCCTGCTTTAACTGTGGCAGCCATGTATTTCATGATCAATCTAAACAAACCTGAGGAGACAGTGAAACCACAAGTGACCGAAGGTGGTCAGCCGCTTGATATGGAACCTTCGGGAGAAGAAAAGCATTATGAATTGAATTCCTTGATCACCAATCTTGGCGGGCCGATCAAATCCCGTTATATCAATATGGATTTGAAATTGGAAGGATTGGCCGGAGATTTCGAAAAGGTTTTGGAAATGAACGAGCACCGAATTCGCGATAAGGCCCTTGCCATCATGGGTAGTTACACCTACGAAGACGCTACTTTGGATGGTTTTCAGGAACGCGTTCGAGTTGACTTGAAAAAAGGTTTTTCCGCCATCCTCAGAAAATACAGGGATGGTGAAAGTGATCTCATTCGTCAAATTTACTTCACTCAATTTGTAGTTCAATAACTTAATCCCATCCGCTCGAATGCCAGAGGACAGCAACTTCGAAGACGAAAGTTTCGATCTCAGCGAGATCGAGGATTCCGTTGGTACCGGACCGATTTTCCAGTATGATGGAACCCGTATTGAGGATGATTCCAGTATTAGCGTCAAGAAATACGATTTTACCAATCCGATTATACTTTCAGATGCGGATCTCAGTAAGCTAAAGACCAAGTCCGAACAATTCGTATATTACTTAGCCGGACACCTTTCGATGTTTCTGAGAACTGAATTCAATTTGGAATTGGATGATTTGAACGCTGATTTGTACGTCAACTTCACGCAGTCCGTGAAAACTCCCTCATGCGTCACGCTTTTCAAGTTGCAGGAACTGAATGGTGTCTGTCTTTTGGACGTAAACTCTCATCTTTCGGCAACCGTGGTTGACAGAATTTTGGGTGGTAGAGGTTCGACAAATCCTGAAGAAAGAGGTCTTACTGATATCGAAAAGGCTTTGGTTGAAGACTTTAACCAGATCATCCTTGAAGAGTGGTGCAAACAATGGGAGGGAATCATGTCCCTTACCCCATCGATAATTGGAACGGAAAGCACAGGGAAATTTCTGCAAACCTCTCCAACGGATGCCATGATGCTTATTTTGACCATGGAAGCTTCTTTCGGAGACGTTTCCGGACCTCTTCGGATTGCTGTTCCCTATTATACCATGGAGCCTGTTTTGAGTCGCTTGCTCATGGCTGCGGCCAACGAAGAAAAGCAAGCTTCCCGCCCTCCGCGATGGCACGACATTTATGACGATATTCCCGTCGCCGTTTCTGCGGAATGGGATGCGTTCGACGTTACCTTACGAGATTTGGCCAATTTAAGCGTGGATGACGTCATCGAAATGTCGCCCGATCTTTTGGGTAATACGAAACTTCGAATCGAAGGCCGTACATGTTTCATTGGTGAAATTGGATTGGAAGGCGAACAGGTCGCCTTTCAAGTCAATGAAAGCATAGGAGAGGCCGTCAAACTAATCGGAAAAAAACATGGATAGTAAGAAAATGGATATCGTTATGGACGTGAAGGTTAGCGTTACCGTCCAACTTGGAACCGCAGAACTGCCCATGAAAGAGGTAGTGGAATTAAGTCCCGGAGCTCAAATTCAGTTGAAGCAGAACGCCAAGGATCCGGTGAGCCTTTTGGTAAACGGAAAGCTTATTGCGCATGGCGAAGTCGTTGTCATTGACGATCGTTTTGGATTGAAGATTACCGAAATCGTAGATTCTCCGTCTTGATCCTTCCGGCGATCAAACCGGTTCCTTAGAATTTATATGGAGAGTTACCGTTGCGGTGGACGATTTTTTATTCAAATGCCTAGCGTCCAGCCCCTCGCCTTTAGTGCCTGAAAGTGATACCCTATGGCTGTGGCTTAGGGTTGTTGGCTTCTTGGGTATTCTTGGCGCGGGGGGATATTTGATTTCCCAATACAAGCGAAAGCGCATCGTGAACTCTCCGGATGCGATCAAAGGAAAAATCGTGGTCGCCGACTCTTGCCCTTTGGGTAACCGTCAGTTTCTGGTCGTTGCTCAATATGGATTGGAAAAGCATTTGTTGGGCGTGAGTCAGGGCCAAGTCAGTCACTTGGCGAAGCTTGACCCTGAGAGCGAGAGGGTGGATTCAAGTCCCATGGATTCCAAGAAGAGCGACTGAATGATGAAAAAGTTTTTCGGGTTCCCTTTTATCTCTGTCATAGTTTTTCTCTTTCTATTGTGCGGAGGAATGGCTGATAGTCTCCATGGCCAAACGACCGGAACGGGTTCGCCAGGTCTGAGAATTGACGTCAGCGGATCGAATGAAGAGGGCGATTTTGGCGTGGCGATCCAATTGGTCGTAGCCATGACCATCCTTACTCTGGGACCTTCCGTGATTATGATGATGACCTGTTTTACGAGAATTGTCATTGTCTTGGGTTTCGTAAGGAATGCGATTGGAGTGAATGCGGCGCCCTCGAGCCAGATTATCATTGGTTTGGCTTTGTTCTTAACTTTCTTTGTCATGGGACCCGTATGGAACAAGATCTATGATGATGCGGTCACTCCCTATATGGCTACCACCATGAAGTCCGGTGACGCATTACTGGTTGCGACCGCCCATATGAAAGATTTCATGCTCAACCAAACCAGGCAAGAGGATGCTCAATTTTTCCTGGAAATTTCACGGCAAGGGGCCATGACCCGTGATGAATTGCCCCTGAGCATTGTGGTCCCATCTTTTGTTCTCAGCGAGCTTAGAACTGCTTTTCAGATGGGTTTCTTAATTTTCATTCCCTTCATCATAGTCGATTTTATCGTAGCTTCGTCTCTTATGTCCATGGGTATGATGATGATGCCTCCCGTGGTCATATCCATGCCATTCAAGTTACTGCTTTTTGTCTTGGTCGACGGATGGTATCTGGTGGTTCAGTCCTTGGTGAATAGTTTTAACGTCGCCTAGGGAGGATTGTGCTATGACCATGGAACTGGCAGTCGATATTATGAGAAATCTGCTTCAGACTGGTCTCATTTTGGCTATTCCGATTCTTGGCACCGCAACTGTAGTGGGACTATTGGTAAGTTTCATTCAATCCATTACAAGTTTGCAGGAACAGACTCTCACCTTCGTGCCAAAACTCGTTTGCGTTTCGCTGGCCATCATTCTCTCTGCGAATTTCATTATCCGAACTCTCATGGACTTTTGCATTTCCATGTTTAATCTAATCCCAACCATGGCCCAATGACGATTGAAGCAGGCGAAATCGTTGTGTGGGTGCTCGTCTTTCTTAGGACGGGCGCTTTTTTTCTAGGGATTCCCCTTTTTGCGGGAAAAATGATCCCGGTCAGAATCCGAACTGCATTTGGCTTGCTTTTGGCGATTCTCATCAATCCCCTGGTTCCGGCAAACTTGGAGTTAGCGACTCACTTTGCAGGGGCAATTCTTTTGGCAATGAATGAAGTTTGCATCGGTTTGCTTTTGGCCATGACCGTAAGGATGGTTTTCTTTGCAGTGGAACTTGCCGGACACATGATATCCTATGAGATCGGTTTAATGGCAAGTAATAGTGTAAACCCATTACTTGGATCCACGGATGCAACCATAACGACCCTCCTCTATTACTTCAGTCTCCTTATTTTTTTCGTAACGGGTTTGCACTATGACGTGCTCAAAGCCTTTATCATGAGTTTTGAAATCCTTCCGATCGGATCTTTTTTTCTAAAGGCGAACCCAACGCTTGAGTTCGTCAACGAAGTGAATCACGTTTTCATAATCGGAACTTTGATGTCCGCGCCATTCATTGCTTTGAACTTCATGGTAAACGTATCATTTGCCGTCCTCGGTAAGGCAGTGCCCAAGATGAACGTGTTCATGACTAGTTTTTCCATTAGAATCCTTGGGGGACTTACTCTTTTGGTTTCTTCGCTCCTGCTGATTACTTCTTATATTGTGGATAACGGACGGAGATCCGTTGAAGTCATGCTTGATATCATTCAAAACGGTTAGTGGAGAACCTCGGAAATGGCTGACGTTGACAAAAGTTCAAAAACCGAACCTCCTACTGAAAAAAAACTCAGTGAAGCTCGTTCCAAAGGACAGTTTGCCAAAGCTCCTGAAATCGGGATGAGTTTCACTTTGCTTGCAGGATTGCTCGTAATTCTGTTTTTTGCGCCAGGAAAAGCCTTGGAACTTTCTTTGTTCACCAAGTCCATTTTGGAAAATTTGGAATCGATCACATTGAATCAAGAAGGAGTGACGAGCACATTGAGCGAATCTTACTTTAGTATGGCGGCGATTGTCATTCCGCTGCTCGTATGCTGTTTTTTCGCCGCACTCATCGCCGAAGGGCTTCAAACGGGTTTTCGTTACACGCCTAAGGTTATCAATCCCGACCTCAACAAATTCAATCCGGTAAATGGAGCTAAGAGAATATTCGGACCAAAGGGATTGAAAGCTTTTCTGATCGATTTCCTCAAGTTTTTGGGAATAGGCACAGTAGTTTGGTTAACTTTGCTGGTTTTTCTTGATGATCCTATTTTTTATGCTCCGATTCCCTTGCAACATGTTCCACAGTTTATTTACGAACTCTTCGTCGTGATGTTCACGATCCTTGTCTTAATGTTAACTATAATCGCCATTATCCACTTTATTATTAAGAAGAAAGAGCACGAAGAAGAGATGAAAATGACTAAGCAGGAGGTCAAGGATGAGCGAAAAGCCAAGGAAGTTGCTCCTGAAATAAAATCGGCTCAGCGTAAGAAGGCAATGGAACTTCTAGGCGGTCAGGGCGTGACCGACGTCTCGACTGCTGATGTAGTTGTAACCAACCCGACGCACTATGCCGTAGCCCTAAGATATGAAAAAGGCACGGATCATGCTCCTGTAGTCGTCGCGAAAGGAGAAAACCTCTTGGCAAGAAGAATAAAGGCAATAGCAATCGAGTACGAAGTGCCCATGGTTGAGAACAAACCTGTGGCTCAGTCTTTGTTTGCGCTTGGAAAGATCGGAGAAGCCATACCCCTTGATCTATACAGGGTTGTGGCCGAAATTTTAGCGAACGTTTACAAAAAACATGCCTATTATTTTCATCGTTTGAAAGCTCGGCGTCTGCTTGCTCGAGGATCTACCGGAAAGGCATTTGCGTGATGACTCTTTGGGCGACCATCAAGGAAAAATTTGCCAACTTCGGAGGTAATTCCGATTTGGCTTTCGTTGTCGGTCTGTTCACTGCGATCTTTCTTTTGGTCGTTCCTGTTCACAAGGATTTACTCAGCATNCTCTTAGTTTTCAGCATAGCGATNTCATTGCTNATTCTGCTGACNGTCATTTACGTAAAGGATCCTCCNGAATTTTCCGTTTTCCCGACTCTTTTGCTTGCCGTCACTCTTTACAGGTTGGGTTTGAACGTGGCTTCGACTCGTTTGATTCTCTTGGAAGGGGATGCGGGTTCGGTTATTCAGTCCTTCGGCACCTTTGTGGTTGGAGGTAACTATGTGGTGGGTACGGTTATCTTCCTCATTCTCGTAGTAATCAATTTTGTGGTAATTACGAAAGGATCCGGACGTATTGCCGAAGTTACGGCTCGTTTCACCTTGGATGCCATGCCAGGTAAGCAAATGTCCATTGATGCAGAAATGAATTCGGGGGTCATAACCGAAGCCCAAGCTCTCGAAAAACGGGAACGCTTGCAAAAGGACGCTGATTTTTACGGATCCATGGATGGTGCAAGCAAATTCGTGCGCGGCGATGCCATTGCCGGCATCATTATCACCGTCGTCAATGTGGTTGGCGGGATTCTTATCGGTTATTTTCAACGTGATATGCTGATCGTCGATGCCTTGGAAACTTACACGATCCTTTCCATTGGTGATGGTTTGGTGAGTCAAATTCCATCGATCATCGTATCCATCGCAGCCGGTATTCTCGTGACTCGTTCTTCCGAAGAAGCGGATTTGGGCGAATTCGTTGGGAAGCAGTTGACCATATATCCAAGAGCAATTGCAATTTCCGGGGCCCTCTTATTGCTTTTCGCCTTGTTTCTTTCCGAGACGTTTTGGCCGTTTTTCTCGCTTTCCTTGGCTTGTTTCGCAACGGCTTTTTATTTTAGCAGGAAGGCGGGCGCCGCAAAGGTGGAGGAGATTTCCCACGGCGGAGACGCAGGTTCTCCCATTCCCGCCATTGGGGGCGGTTCTCAGGCGCAAGCGGGTTCCGCTGCTTCTCAACCTGGGATTGCGGGGCAGGGTGATGAACCACAACTTTCACCCATGGAAAGCGCGATTGAGCAAGAGGTTTTCGGCCTTGAAATGGGTTATGGACTTCTGGTTTTGGCTGATAAGAAAAAGGGTGGTGACTTGCTTGAGCGAATCACGGGGGCTCGCACCAATTTTGCCCGAGAAATGGGGATGTTGCTTCCGACCATTGGGGTTCGTGACAACATTGAGTTGGAACCCAATGAGTATCGGTTCCTTTTGCGCGGTAAGGAAGTGGTTCGTTCGACCATCGTTCCCGACCGAGTGTTGGCCATGAGTATGGGCGGCGGGGATGCAACCAAACTCAAGGGCATACCGACGATCGAACCCGTTTTTGGCATTCAAGCGATGTGGGTTCTGGAGGAGGAAAAGAGAAACGCCGAAATTGAGGGTTGCACGGTGGTCGACCCTGCATCGGTTCTCGTAACTCATCTTTCCGACGTATTGAAAAGAATTGCCTACTTGATTTTGGAAAGAGAGGGAACCCAAAGACTTTTGGATCTTATCAAAGATAAGAATCCTACCTTGGTTAGTGAACTTTTACCCGATTTAGTGAATGTCGGTATCATTCAAAGAACCTTGCAGAATTTACTCCGAGAGCGAATTCCAATCAAGAACCTGACGATCGTTTTGGAGACAATTGCCGATATGGCATCCCTGACCAAGAACCCAGACGATCTTTCCGAACAGGCGAGACGAAGGTTGGGGATGTACTTTGTGAAGGAATTTGAAGTCGAACCCGATAAACTGCTTGCTCTAACCTTCGAACCCAAATTGGAGCAAACTCTGATCGGAAGAGTCAAAAGGAGCCAGTTTGACGTTGGTTTGGTTATGGATCCGCAATTGACCGAAGGAATCATTAAGGAAATCGAGCCTAAGATTCAGGAGATGACAGAAAAAGGATTGACTCCCTTGATTGTAACGACAAGCGAACTGCGGCTTGCTTTCCGCAGGTTTATGGAACCTTCTTATCCACAGCTCGTCGTATTGGCTTATCAGGAGTTGCCTTCCGAGACTAGAATTGAGCCTTACGGAGCCATTGCCATCCCAGATCAGAGTTTCCCCGATGAGGTTTTGCAAGCGATGAATCAGCAAAATACCGAGAGTGAAGCGAACGAGGATGAAGTTCCAGTCGCCGCCTAAATTAAAAAATTATCATGAACAACCTAACACAAGATCCAGCCGCAACACCGGCCAGTGGTAAGCGATTCAGGCTAACCGTACGTTCGGCTGAGGAGGCGGTTCGTGTGATTAGGGACAAATTGGGTGATCAGGCTCGAGTGCTTTCGGTGCGACAGGTGGGTGGTGAAGGTTTGAAAAGATTTATTTCATCACCAAAACTTGAAGTGATCGCGGAAATTCCGGCCGATGACTCCGGTGAGATTTCAGATACCGGACTTTTGGAAGAAGCGGAAGTTTCCGAAGATTTAGCGGTTGCCGATAAAGAAGCGCCA
>NZLE01000084.1 GCA_002692605.1 Opitutia bacterium | reverse complement strand
TGTTCGACCGATGGACTGGAGGCGAGTTTTCCGACTCGACCGCCTCCAATACACAGTATCGCTTGTCCAATGATTCAATCATTATCGCAAACTTCAAAACCAAACCAATCATTAACGATTCCATGGACCTCGGTTCGGGTTGGTTCCTAAGCGAATGGTTCGGAACTTACTGGATGTACCCCAACCAAAATTGGGTTTTTCATTCCACCCATGGTTGGATTTACCTCCACATCAATGATAATGAAGATATTTGGGTGTGGAGCGACCGATTATCCGCATGGATGTGGACAGCGATGTCAACGAATCAATGGTATTATCTTCATTCGCAATCCGCATGGATTTACTTCGATCATTCGGCAAATCTTTATTTTTCGTTCGAAGATTATCCCAACAGCATGAACGGTAGTTGGTATCAATACTAATCAGATTACTCCGTATCATTCCATTCTCATGATGACAGGCGTTGGTTCTGCCAAGCCACCCAAACTTTCTCGGGCAGGTGCAGACCTCGGATGAAACAATCATCGAGGCATGGAGTTTGTTATTCCTCCGTACTCCGAACTAAATTGGTTAGTGTCACTTTTGAACCGGCAAGTTATTGCGATCGATCAAAGGTAACTGAGTCAAAGAATACGATTGCTCTTTTGTGGCAAAAATACCTCCAACAAATAAGCTATGTTTTTTTTAATGTCACCACGATGACACCAAAAGAAATCTAAAGATTAAAACGGATTAAGAGTATCAATGTAGGTTTTGACACCGCTTGAATGACGGCGCTTGATCAAAATTCCACCCGAGGCGGTCAGAACCGTTGCTCCCTGGGGACTATTACCACTATTAGTCTCCCTCCAACCTCCACCGGTGGTTACTGATGTTGGTGCGGATGAATATCCCGAACCGGCAGTACTTACGGTGATTGACACGGTTGATCCTGATATGCTGACAGTTCCGGTCGCGTTGGTGTCGGTACTTCCATTATTTCCGCCTACGCAATAAAATCTTGCAGCACTCGCATAGCCTGCTCCTTCACTTCCCACACTCCAAGCGGGAGTCCCCTCATCAGATTTGAAATTCACGTCACGCTGCTTCTGAATGACAACATACCCAGTACCTGAGCCAACCACCTCATGCGTACCAATAAGATCGGAATAAACCACGGAACCACCTTGGTTAACTCCAGTATTGGTGACCGCTTCACCAGTCGTAGCATTGGCTTCGTAATTTCCCCCATCTGACAAAAGATACCCTTGGATATCCGTGAAAGTTATATTGAAACCGGTTTCCGGTTGAGCCCGTCCGCTCGGACTCAGGCTAGAGTTGAGAGTAATTTTCGTGTAGTTACCATCATTGCTGACTCCGTTGGTCAACAAACCCGAACCATTTGCCGCAGTGCAACTTTCCAAGTTGGTTACCCCGCCTTTACCTATGTAGAAATCGGTTGCGCCCATCGAAGTACCAGTTCTTCGAACCGCCAACTTTCGCATAGCTGTGACGGTATCATTCTCTCCGGTTGCATAATAATAACTTAGCCAAGTGGTTGTTCCTCCAACCAAAAAGGTAACGACGTCCATGGAAGTATCGGAAGCGCTTGAACCAGGCTTGAATTGATTGGTTCCCGTACCAATCGCAGTCGATGGAATCAATTCGCCAAGCAATAGATCCGTTCCATAGGGATTGTTCATAAGCATTTGGTTTCCGGTCTCGGGAAGAAACATTTGACGATCTGAAGTTTCAACAGCCCCCTCAAGTTCGAAAGTTGCATCACCAGAAGTTCTCTTTGCAACGATGAAAGCCTCGTCCGGGTAAAGAATAACATTGTTTTGTAAGCCTCTTGAAGGATGAACTTTCGAATACCAACCTCTTCCCCAACCTGAACCTTCGTAATCTGCGGTGATGAAAAAGTAAGGATCATAACCCCTTGTAATAACATCCCAAAGATATATCCAATCCGCACTATCAGGTACTGCTGCAGTCCAATTCTGGGGAATTTCATTGGAAGCCGTGGATGATGTGTAAGTGCTGATACCAAAAGTGGAACCCAAGGTGGGCGCAGGCACGACTTCGCATTTTGTGCCAACCGGGAAATAGGTCGATAAGTTTGTGCTCTCCCCTTGCGCCAAACGACTTGTGTCCAACGTGACGCAATGTCTTTTGTTATCAGTGATCAAAAATACTCGACCGGTGTAATTACTGTCCTCGTCCACAATCTTCACAAAATGGGGCCCTCCTACAATAGTGACTTTCGGAGGCGTACTATTTCCGTAACCTGAACCACCTTCCGTTACCGTAAAACCAGTAATTTCACCCGACGAAACGGTGGCTGTTGCTTCCGCTCCGTCCGCTCCATCGCTCGGTCCTTCGATGATAATTTCAGGAGCTCCGCCTGCAAAGCCAACCCCTGTATTTTTGTAGCCCCCATAATAAGTTGCCGAAAGGCCTGAAACGGAACCGTCAAAGGTTACACCGATGTCGGGTATTTGAACACTTGGATTAAACACCCCATTGGAATTGAATGGATAAATCGTTGAACCTGAGGAATTAGTATCGGAACCAAAGGAAATCGAGGAATTACTGTCCCACCCACTGCCGCTGTCTACGACCGTTCCCGAAAATACGGCATCTCCGCTGGTCGCAACGCTCGTGATGTAGTATTTCGGAGATGACGCAGTCCCAGCCGCAACGGTAAAACTGTTGCTTCCGGAAAATTCACTGGACTGATCATTCGATAAAAGCATCGAATTGAAACTGAAAATACAAACGAAAATGGGCAGAACGAAGAAGACGGTTTTCATAAGCTAGGCAATTTTAAAAGATGTGGCTTTATAATAATTAGCGCGAAATGTGAAAAAATTACATCTAAATGCAATTATTTTTGAAAAAAATTTCATACGACGCCTGGACTGAACAGTTTGACTATATTTGTAAGCACTTCATGCACTTTCATGGAGATTCGCACATTTATCGATTTCCATTAATCCTGATCATAAGAATCATCCCTAATAAAACGCAAACTATATTTGGCGCCCACCATCCTGCAAATCCGAGGTCATGTTTGCCCATCAGACCCGATAAAAGTAGACCCATGGCATAAAAACCCAAACCGATTGCAAGACCTAAACTTAAATTGATCAATGATTCGGACTTTCCCCCTAAAATTCCAATTGGAACGAGAAGGATGCCAAGAAAAAACGGGGAAGTACCAAAACTCAAATTTTTGCTTAGAAGTGAAATCCCCTCGTTTCTAAACTGCGGATCTTCGCTTCTTACAATAGCGGAAAGCAATTCGGTGAAGCCCATCCTTTTCACCCCCTTTGGCCGAGCCTCTTGATTAATTTGAAAGACGATCGGTTCCTTCCAGCGCTCGAAGGAAAGGAATTGCCCTCCGGCAGCCTTTTCGCCAGTCGAGAAACCGTACTCCAGATCCACGTCCAGTAGATCGAGGACCAACTCGCCCTTGTCTTTACGTTTCTCTACAAATGCCTTTCTGGCATGAATCACCACGAGCACTTCTTCGTTTGGACCACCGGATAAAACAATGCGAAGGTTCTTCCACAAGTCATCCGAGGCATCAAAGACGGAAAGGCTTGCTCCACGGATTCTTTCTCCGGCAAGAGCATTAAGTTTTTCTGAGGTTTTGGATTGCTCATCGGAGTGAAAAGCAAATCCGATTTCTCCCCTTTCCTCAAGCAATAGGTTCGTTTGAGTCCAAAGGATTTCCTTTTTGAGCTGATCGAATTTCGAACGGTTGACCGGGGACCACTCCAAGGACGAATAGGTACTTATTACAGAAATCAGCGTACCGAAGAGCATAACTACCCAAAGCAAAGCAAGAACGTCTCCTCCCAAACTCCGATAAGCGAGAATCTCTCCATCGGCTACCCACTTGCCAATTAGGAAAACCACTGACACGACAAAGCCAAATGGCAAAGCCATTGAAAATGCGTACGGGAAGAGGAAAAAAAACAATTCAAAAAAATGAGATGGCGAAATCGATAGGGCACGCACCAGCAGATCTTCGTTCCTGATGACGTTACCATAAAGAAGAAGTGAGGTAAGGATACCAGCGCTCAATACAGTTAGGAGAAGAAATTCTCCAAACCAATAAAAAGGTATGATTCGAACTTTCAGGATCTATGCAAGAAGGGTTTTAAGAACTTCCAGATCATGAGGTTGATCAATACCTAGGGTTGGTTCATCGACAATACGCACTGAAATGCCAAGCCCCATTTCCAACGCTCGAAGTTGTTCCAATTTTTCAAGCCTTTCGAGTTTTCCTGGTTCCGAATGGGCAAATGCATCCAAAAAGTCTCTCTTGTAACCATACATCCCAAGATGCCGTAGTGGTCGGTTCTTAAGACTGCTGGGAGTCCATTCCCGGTTGTCATCTCGGTCGAAGGGAATTGCGGAACGTGAAAAATAAAGAGCCCTACCATCCTGACCAAGGACTACCTTGACCTGGTTGGGATCCAAAAAATCATTTTTTGTGCGAAAGGGAACGGCAAGTGTGGACATGGATGAAACGGGATCCTGCAAAGCTTCGGAAAGTGCCACAATATGCGAACGACCGACCGTAGGTTCGTCCGCCTGCACGTTAATGATAAGATTCCGGTTGAGAATCTTATTTGCTTCGGCAATCCGATCCGTACCCGAGGGAAGGCTAGGATTCGTCAAAACCGTATCGTAACCTTGTTCTTCAAGCAAAAGAGCAAGCTCTTCTCCATCCACAGCAAAAAACAGTTCAAACTCCGGAACTTCCTTTTGCAGACGATCCGCCGTATGAAGAATGAGAGCTTTCCCGTTAATCTCGGCCAACAACTTTTTTGGAAAACGAACCGAAGCAAGACGAGCAGGTACGATAATGGTGGGTTGGCTCTGATCGCTCATCGTTTAAAATCAATGGAATTCACTCTGGTATGTTTTCTTGGGTTGTCGCAAGCAAATCTGATCAATAGGATGAAATTTTCATTAAATTTCCAATGAGCAAAAGCACCTTTGAAAACAAATCTGAAACCGATCGGTTTTCCTTACCTGATGAAAGAGGTAGGTTCGGTCCTTACGGCGGTTCATTCGTTCCGGAAACTCTCGCTCATCCTTTGAGCGAATTAAATGAGGCTTACCTTGAAGCTCAAAAAGACAAAAATTTTCATGAGGAGCTCAAATATTTGCTTCGAACCTTTGCCGGTCGTCCAACCGAACTTTATCATGCCAAGAGATTAAGCGACAAATTTGGTGGAGCTCAAATTTTCCTCAAACGCGAGGATTTGCTCCATACGGGCGCTCACAAAATCAACAACGCCCTTGGACAAGCTTTACTTGCAAAACGGATGGGAAAGAAAAGAATCATTGCTGAAACGGGTGCTGGGCAGCATGGCATTGCAACCGCATCAGTCTGTGCCAGATTTGGGTTCGAATGCGTGATCTACATGGGTGCCGAAGATATGAGACGGCAAGCCTTGAACGTTTTTCGGATGAGGTTGAGCGGTGCCGAGGTTCGAGGGGTGGAGGCTGGAAGCAAAACCTTGAAGGAAGCCATAAACGAAGCCATGAGAGATTGGGTTACGAACGTCAGAAACACCCATTACATTTTGGGATCGGCTTTGGGGGCTCACCCCTACCCTAAAATCGTTCGAGACTTTCACAGGGTGATTGGCGAGGAAACCAAAGACCAGTTTATCCGTTTGCATGGGAAACTCCCCGACGAACTGATTGCTTGCGTCGGGGGCGGAAGCAATGCCATTGGCTTCTTTTTCGAATTCCTAGAAGAACCTGAGGTTAGATTGATCGGTGTTGAGGCTGGGGGACGTTCTTTGGAGGAAGGCGACCATGCGGTGAGATTCGAGGGTGGGAAAGTTGGAGTTCTACAGGGATGCAAGACTTGGATTCTGCAAAACGAAGATGGGCAAATCAATCCTACGCATTCGGTTTCCGCAGGCCTTGATTATGCCGCCATCGGCCCCGAACATGCTTTCTACAATGATCGCAAGAGAATAGAGTTCGCTCACGCCGGGGACGAGGAAGCGCTCGATGCCTTCAAATTGCTTTCTTCCGAAGAGGGAATACTTCCCGCTCTGGAAACCTCCCATGGGCTCGCCTTCGCTTTCAAACGAGCGAAGCAGATGTCCAAGGATAAGATGATTTGCATCAATCTGAGTGGTCGGGGCGACAAAGATGCCATGGAAGCCGCTCGGTTGATGGGTGTTAAGAATTTGCCTACCTTGAAATTGCAATGAATAGCATGACCGGATATGGGCGAGCCAAAGTCGAATTGCCTGTCCATTTGGTTTCCTTAGAGATTTCTTCGGTTAACAAACGTAACCTTGAGGTGGTTTTTGCCGGACCCAAGGAATGGCAAACCTTCGAGCAACATGCCATTCAACTTCTGCGCAAACACCTTGATAGAGGCCGAATCAGAATTTCATTGAACCTGGAACAGAAGTCCAAAACCGCCAATGAAAGTCCATTTGATGAGAAATCTCTCGAATTGGACTTGGATACGATTCGTTCATACATGGAAAAAAGAGGGCAAAAGTTCGCCCTCACACCTGATCTCATAGTCCAAGTCGCGAACTTAAGGAAAAAAGAACTTGGCATCCCCAGCTACGACGAAGCATTTCCATTTCTTGAAACTGCGCTTTTACATGCTTTGAAGGAAATGAAGGAGATGCGTGTTGCTGAGGGCATCATTTTGTCACAAGATTTAAAGAACCGAACTGAAATTCTTGCAAAGCTGTCTGAAAAAATGAAATCAGAATGTTTTGGAATGGCCCAAGATTCAAAAGACAAGCTTTTGGAAAGACTTCGTAAGTCCGACTTGGAATTGGACCAGGATGATGACCGTGTCTTGAAGGAAATCGCGCTCTACGCGGAAAAATGCGATGTCTCGGAAGAAATCACTAGGCTTGACAGTCACCTCGAACAAATTTCCGAGACCGTTGGTTCAAAATCCAGCGTGGGCAGAAAAATTGAGTTCCTTCTCCAAGAGGTTAGCCGAGAACTGAATACTCTATGCTCAAAATCAACCAGAACCTCTTGTACGAATCTTGCGCTAGAAGCCAGAGCTGAAGTCGAAAAGATGAGAGAACAGGCTATGAACGTGGAATGATTGATCTTCAGCGAGAAATTGACTCCCCGCCTTACTCTAGAGTTTCTTTTCCCTTTTCTCTTTTTGATTCGAACGCTCCCCAAATCACATAGGAAATCGCTCCTACGAAGATTCCCGAATCGGCAATGTTGAAGATAGGATAATCATAATTGATCAAAGGGATGAAGGTATCAATGAAGTCCACGACCTCGGCGGGTTCACGGAACAATCGATCGGACAAGTTGCCGCAAATGCCTCCACAGATTAAGCCGAACATAATTTGTTGTGGAATAAGATGAAGCTCCAATTGCTTCCTAAACCAATACATCGCTACCAAGGCAAAGACTGCGAGAAGAGTCAGATATTGCGGGTAGTCGGAAAACATGCTCCAAGCAGCACCAGGATTTGTAACATAGGTAAATTCCAGCAATGCCTCATCCCCTTCGATAAGATCGATGATCTGCATGGGGTTTCGTCTTAATTCAAGAGAATTGTCAACGACCCATGCTTTAGTTGCCAAGTCAAATCCGTAAAGACCTACGAAGAAAATCCAAAATCGCGCGTACTTACCCAAAGGACCAAAGGGAAAGAAAGACTATTCCTCGACTCCCATCGTAGAGTCGGAGATCGTTGCAAACGCTCCGGATCCGGAATCCTGCTCCTTGGTTTTGCGCTGCTCGAATTGATTCTGTCCTTCGAGAGAAAAACGAGTGAAAGGAACAACCTTTAGCCTAGTTTTCTTGATGGGTTTTTTCGTTTCCTGACATATGCCGTAGCTGCCGTCAAAAATTCTGTCAATCGCATCTTCCACCTCCTCCAAAGCCTCCTGCTCACTGGCAACCATGGACAAAGCTACGTCACGATCAAAAGTTTCCGTTCCCGCATCCGATGAATTAAGGGACAGTTCACCGGATGCTTCTCGAGCGGACGCCCCTATCGTCTCGCTGGACCGCTCGCCCAAGGCTCCTTTTAAGGATGCCCGAAGTGACATTAAGTCCTTGTAAAAAGTTTTCCACACGTTCGGCACTTTGGATTCGTCTCTAATGGGACGCGTTGGTCCGAGAGAAACCCCGAAGCCCAGAATGTCGTCAACAGAAGCGGTTTGAAGCTTTTTCACCTTGGTTGATTTCTTTTTCGGGGCGGGAGGCGCCTTTGTATCCTTTTTTGGGGACACGACTTTCTTTTTCCCGGTGTTAGAAAGCTTTTCCTTCTTATCCGTTTTAGTCTTAAGGATTTGACGAACGTCATTGAGCGAAAAGCCGCGACTCTCTACTTTTTCCTCCTCCTTTAGTGATAAGTTTTTCGAAACGATCTCGCGAACTCGTTTCTCTCCTTCCGCGGATTCGACTTTGGATTTCGCAAGTTTGGGTGGATTTGATGTTCTGGTTTTGGTTACTTTGGCCGAGGCAGTTTTAGAGCCTTTTCCAGAACTAGTCTTGGAAACGATTTTTTTTGCAGGAACTTTCGAAACCTTCTTTCCAACTGCTTTGGAGACGGGACTTGCCGCAGTTTTTCCACGGGTGCTTGGGGCTTTCCGCTTAGTTTCTGAAACCTTCTTTGCTTGGGATTGTTTTGCAACACTTGTTTTTGAAGCAGTCTTTTTAGCGGTAGTCTTAGTTGGCTTCGGTTTGGCCGAGGGTTTTGATTTTTTGTTTTCCTTGGCTGCCTTATTCGAAATGGATTTCGGTACGGTTTTTTTCTTAGTCATGATACTTCGGAGTGGAAAAATACAACTTAGTCAAAGCTTTGCAAGAACTTCAGCGCAACGAGGCGAAACTTCTCCCCATGGCTCTACCGCTACGAGTTTGGGAACCCACCTCCAACTTCTTGGGCATCGAACGCCACCAGCGTGTCTTGCGGACACGGAAAGTGGGTTACCTTGGTCCAATTCGATTATTTGTACGCCTGATACGATAAAGAGCTCCGGCAGCAATTCCGCGCGGCGTTTTATCGGCTCGAATAATGGATCATCCATTGCAACTTCGATTTCCACTTCTGCATCCAGAGATTGACCAATTTTCTTTTGCGCACGGAGATTTTCCAACACTTCGTTAATTTTTGATTCCTTCAGTTCCAACAGCAATTCCGCATCTTTCACGAGCTCGTCACCCAACCATTCGTCATCGAAGGTCGGCCAGTCCTCCAAGCAAAGCAAATCACCACCGCAGGATTTCCCGGATTTATGAAAGGACCATGCTTCGTCCGCGGTAAAAGGCATAATTGGACCAAGCAAGCGAACGAGAGTCTCAAAAATCAATTGAACCCCAGTTTGAGTGGATCTTCTTTTGTGATCGTTTGGGTGCAGGGTGTAAAGCCTGTCCTTGATAATGTCATGATAAGTCGATGACAGCACGCCGGAGCAATATCGATTAATCAATTGAACGACTTTGTGAAATTCATAGGCTTCGAAGGCTTTGGTTACCTCATCCACCAATTCGGCTGATTGAGCCAAAGCCCATCGATCAATCATATCCATTTCAGAGATTTCGACTCGGTTCTCACCCCAAGAAAAGTCATCCAATGTCCCCAGTTGAAACCTGATCGTATTTCGCAGGGTTCGGTAAGATCTGACAACTTGACCAAGGATTTCATCGGAAAGAGGAATATCCCTTCGAAAATCTTCGGAACAGACCCATAAACGCAGGACATCCGCTCCATATTTTGTGACATATGAGTCAGCAGTTTGAGGTTTACCGTCACTTTTGGAAATTTTACGCCCATCACCATCTACAACAAAACCGTGAGTCAAAATTCTTCGATAAGGCGCATCTCCAAAGGAAACCATAGCCGTCCAAAGAGAACTCTGAAACCAACCGCGATGCTGATCACTTCCTTCCAAATACAAATCCGCAGGCCAAGTGACCTCAGCATTTTCTTTTAGAACCGATCGATGACTGCACCCAGAATCGATCCACACGTCTAAAGTGTCAGTCCCTTTTTTCAGTACTTTGTCTTTCCACTCCGCCGGCAATTCAAAACCACTCAGTAACTCGTCCTCAGACGTCGAAAACCAGTAATCAGTTCCTTGCTGCTCTATCTTATCGGAAAGAAAGAGTATCAAATCGTGATCCAAGAGCGGTTCACCGTCTTGGTCATAAAAGACCGGTATGGGTACTCCCCAAGCGCGTTGCCTTGAAATGCACCAATCTGGTCTGGATTCGAGAAAACCTCTAATCCGATTTTGCCCCCAATCGGGGGTGAAGGAAACACCTGCGACTGCCTCCATGCTCCGATCACGCAATCCATCTTTGTCCAAAGCGACAAACCACTGATCCATGGCCCTGAATACAACTGGAGTCTTACTTCTCCAACAATGAGGGTATTGATGATGATGATCATGGATTGCCAATAAGTGCCCGTTTGCAGAGAGGATTGAAAGCACCTTCTGATTAGCGGGACAACCATTGGCTTTCTCCAATACTGAAACACCGACCAAATCATCGGGAATTTGACCATCATCCGAATAACAGCCGTGATCATCCAAGGGACAATAAATATCCAAATTATTGGCAATGCCAGTTAGATAATCTTCCAAGCCGTGTCCGGGCGCAGTATGAACGCATCCAGTCCCCGCATCCATGGTTACGTAATCCGCCGATAAAACCGGGCTTTTCCTATCAATGAAGGGGTGTTGAGTCGCAGATCCGACTAACTCCTCGCCCAATACCTCATTACCGCGGACGACTTCCTTCATTTCGCAGGCTTCAATTACACTTTCCGCCAAGCTTGAACCAACCCAATAACTCAAGTCACCAATCCTCAACTCTTGGTACTTTTCCTTTGGGTGAACTGAAACAGCCAAATTGGCGGGCAAGGTCCAAGGCGTTGTTGTCCAAATAATCAAATAAGATTCACGCTCGACTCCAATCATACGAAAACGAACGAAAATCGAAGGGCTGAGATGATCTTGGTATTCAATCTCAGCCTCCGCCAGAGCAGTTCTGCACGGGATGGACCAATAAACGGGTTTTTTACTGCGATATACCAAACCTTTTTCAACGAATTTGGCAAAGGTCCTTAGAATTTCCGCTTCGTAGTTTGGGTTCATGGTGCGGTATTCCTTTTCCCAATCTGCCAAAACGCCCAACCTTTGAAACTGCTTACGTTGTGTGGCAATGAACGATTCGGAGAACTCGGCGCAAGCCTGACGAATTGAAAGTGAATCAAAATCAGCTTTTTCCTTTTGCAGGCTTTTCGTCACCTTGTGCTCGATAGGCAATCCATGACAATCCCATCCTGGCAAATAGGGGGTTCTAAAACCTCGAGAATTTTTGTACCTCAGAATCGTATCTTTGAGAATTTTATTCAAAGCAGTTCCGACATGCACGTCTCCGTTGGTAAACGGAGGTCCGTCATGAAGCACAAATGCCTCTTTCGTGGAATTCTTCGCTTGCATACGACCGTAAGCCTCACTCCTGTCCCAATGCTTGATTCTTTCAGGCTCTCTCTCCACCGCGTTGGCTCGCATCGGAAAGTCAGTTTTGGGAAGATTCAAGGTGTCCTTGAGCTTTTCTGCTTGGTTCATCGAATACTTTAACAATACAAAGGGAAGCGTAGGAAAGATGTGCGATTGAGTCTCCACGTCAAGGGTCTAAATTAACCTCAGACTTTCTCCTTGCCTTCTACTAGCCTCAAAGCACTCTAGCGGATTTGCTGAATCATGTATCAATTTCTTGAGTCCATTTTACCATATTTTGGTTCTGAAGATTCTTTGGGATGCTGGTTTTTGTTCGGAATAAGCGCAGTGCTTGGATTCTATCTTTTGACAAAAGGGGGCGATTGGTTAAGTGATCATTGTTCCAACCTGGCATCCTCTCTGGGTGTGCCTAGCGTGGTAATTGGTCTTACTATCGTATCGATTGCCACTTCGGCCCCGGAACTCTTCACCTCCATCGCAGCCTTAAGAAATAACTCGACTGGGATGATTCTTGGGAACGTCATCGGTTCCAACATCGCAAACATCGGTCTAATTCTAGGAATTTCGTTATTGATCAAGCCTATTGATACAAAAGACGTCATTCCCAGAAGTCAGATCTTTCTTCTCCTAGCTCTCACGCTTTTCTTTTCCATTTGCCTATTTATTCGAGGCTCAAGTGGCATTGGATGGATAATCGGTTCGATTTTATTAGCCTACACCTTAGCTTACCTCTTTTTCATAACCCTCGGTGCAATGGGGTCTTCCTCATCACCTCCTAGTAAAAAGGAGGAGAAGGATCCGTGCTTCGCTGTGAGCCTTTCTCTTTTGATGATACTCTTGGCTACCGTTTCTCTTTGGGTCGGTTCGGATGCATTGGTCTTCGGGGCTAAAAATTTTGCTCTTTCAGCAGGAATTCCCGAAGAACTTATCGGTTTCACACTGATTGCCATAGGCACTAGCCTGCCTGAATTAGCCGCATCGCTTGCATTGTTGAAAAAAGGGGAAAGCGGAATGCTGTTGGGTAACGTATTGGGATCAAACATGTTCAATATCGGACTTGTGGGAGGGGTTGCCGGAATTTTGGGCCCAATCCGTTCATACACTCCGCATCCTTGGATAGACTATCTTTTTATGATNCTATTGACCGCTTTCTTTTGCTTTTGGCTTAGAGGGTCAAAGATACAAAAAAAAGAGGGATATATTCTTCTCATGACATACCTTGCCGCAACCTTAGCGACTTGGATGCTTAATGGTTAGNTTCCTGCAATGCAGNAAAAACCGCTGCGAAGAAATCCCTTTTTAGGAGTCTTCTCCCACCTGAAATCGAATAAAACGTTCGACACCTATTTCAGCGCCGATTTCATTCCCGAGAGAAGACAGCAAGTCCCTGATTACATGGTCAGGATCCTTTACGAAAGGTTGCTCCAGCAAACAGGATGTGGAGAAATATTTTTCCAGTTTACCTTGAACGATTTTTTCAATCGCCTGTGCNGGTTTCCCCTCCGCTTGGGCTAAGGCGATTTCTTTTTCCTTTTCAACCAATTCCGATGGTATGTCATCCCTNGAGACACAGACCGGAGATGTCGCAGCAATGTGCATGCATAAATCCTTGGCAAGCGANAGAACCTTGGAGTTCGATTCCTCACTCAACACAGATTCGGTGGAAATTGCGATAAGCACGGCAACCTTGGCTCCCGTGTGAACATAAGACTCCACAACTCCATTTCCACTTGGGGCAAGGCTCTCTGATCTTGAAATTCTTATATTTTCACCAATTTTAGCAACTTGCTCGGTTCGCTTTGATTCCAAATCGATCTCGGGGTTACCTAAGAGGTCTTGTGCAACTTCGCGGGAAAATGCGATGAAATCTTCGTTTTTGGCAACAAAATCGGTTTCGCAATTCACCTCAACAAGAATCCCCTTGGAACGATCGGCGTTTAAGTGTTGGGNAATTATACCCTCACCNGCGTCTCGCCCTGCCTTTTTAGCTGCGGAAGCAACTCCTTTCTTACGAAGGAGTGAGATAGCCTCTTCCATGTCGCCATTGCTATCTGCAAGGGCTCGTTTACAGTCGATCAACCCGGCTCCAGTTTTNTCACGCAGGTTAACAACGTCTTCTTTTGTTATGGATGACATGATAAATAATTACTTCTAATNTATATTGGTTATGCCTTTTCCTCTTCTTGCTGAGAATCTTCAGGAGATGACTCTTCCGAGTCATCAGAGGTTTCCGTTACGGACGCTGGCTGTGTTTCTTCATTTTGGACAGAGGAATTTTCGGATGAACTTTCACTATCCGCACTCTCTTCCGTNTCATCGGAGGTCTTCTTTCGATCGTCAAAATCCATTTCATCATAACCCTCGGGGAGAGTAACTTCGGGCTCATCTTCCTGATCCACAAAATCAGGCTCTTGGGCTATCGGGGTGATATCTTTGCGACGGGTGGGAGCTTCAACCCTACGGACTGCTCCGCTTTGGATCGCATCCAAGATAACGTCCACGATAATTCGAATCGATTTTGTCGAATCATCGTTGCCTGGAATTGGGTGGCTGAGCAAGGAAGGATCGGAATTACTGTCAACCAAAGCAATAACAGGGATCTTAAGACGATTCGCTTCAGCAACTGCAATTGATTCATTATGAGAATCAATGACGAAAAGAGCGCCGGGTAAACCTTGGAGGTTCAGCAATCCTTCGAAGTTTCTCTGCATACGAGACATTTGACGCTTGATCGCAGCCCCTTCTTTTCCAGGAAGTTTGTCCAAACTACCNTCNTCTTCCATGCGCAGAAATTTCTTGTATTTGGCTAAGCTCGCAGAAACAGTTTCGAAATTGGTAAGAGTTCCACCCATCCAGCGATTTACGCTAAAAGGCATGTTGGTCGCTGCCGCCAATTCACGAATNGGCTCCTGCGCCTGTCTCTTCGTGCCAACTAGCAATACTTGTTTGCCTTGAGAAACCACTTCTTCGACTGCTTTGGAGGCTTTTTCCAAAAGATCGTAGGTTTTTTCCAAATCAATAATGGAAATTCCGTGTCGGTTGTCGTAAACAAACGGTTTAGATTTGGGNTTCCAACGGCGAACCTGATGACCNAAGTGCACTCCGGCATCAAGAAGATCCTTTACGGTAATGTTCATAATATCTGTAATTCAAAGCCCAAACTTAAGGAAGTCAGGGAGAAATAATTTTCTTATTAGGGTTTTAAGGTTATTGGGAGCAGGGGCAGGATTTGAACCTGCGACCTTCAGGTTATGAGCCTGACGAGCTACCAGACTGCTCCACCCTGCTGCAAGAGAAGGTAATAATCATTCACGTTTTCAGATCTTTGGCAAATGAAAAACATTCATTTNAGCACCTTAAAACTTGAGGTATTGCCATCACCCTAGATTTGTCTCTAATAGTTTCTCATGGCAAAGACGATTGATTTAACTAATTTTTGCGATGAACGCCTGAAATTATCTGAAATCAAAGACTTTCCCGGAGCTTGGAATGGTTTACAGATTGAAAACGATGGTGAAGTCAAAAAAATCGGCGCAGCAGTGGACGCCGGCATGNAGCCATTCGANCTGGCAAGCCAAANAGGTGTGGATTTTCTTATCGTTCACCACGGNTTGTTTTGGACTCCTCCAACCCCGCTAACCGGTGCCAACTATNATAAGATCAAACATTGCTTATCCAATAACTTAGCTGTGTATGGAGCGCACCTTCCCCTCGATTGCCATCCTTCCATTGGAAACAATGCNATTATTGCCCGAAAACTAAGCTTGGAACCANGCTCGACCTTCCTTGCGTTTGAAGGCAATGACATTGGTTTAATCGCTGAATGCCGGCTTCCACGCGAAGATCTTCATTCCAAATTACATAATCTATTCCCCTTGGGAATAAAGGCTATGGAGTTCGGTTCGGCAACTCCTTCGAAAGTGGCGATCCTAAGTGGGTCCGGACAAAGCGCCNTGAACGAAATTCTTGATGCCGGAAGCGATACTTTAGTGACTGGCGAGCTNAAGCAACAACACTTCAANCTCGCCCAAGAACTTAAGCTNAATCTCTATGCCTGTGGCCACTATGCGACNGAAGTATTCGGAGTGGATGCATTGGCAAGCGAAGTTGCAGGGCAATTCGGCTTACCTTACGAATTTGTGGAAACTCATTGTCCCCTTTAAATCAAGCATTGCGATCTAAAACCATGAGGATAATGTAACTCTCATGAAAAAGATTGGTTTATTGAATGGTCCCAACCTAGATCGTCTCGGTAGAAGAGAGCCCTCNATCTACGGTTCACTGACACTCGACCAGATTGAGGCGAAAGTAAAAGAAAAGGCCATTTCCATTGATTGCGAAATCGANGCCTTTCAGTCCAACCACGAAGGTGCTCTCATCGATCGGATTCACCATTGGGGCGATAACCNATATGATGGACTAATCATAAACCCAGGTGGACTTACGCACACAAGCGTCGCTTTAAGAGACGCAGTGGTTGCTTCCGGACTTAAGACCGTAGAAGTCCATCTCTCNAACATCCACGCCCGTGAAGAATTTCGGCACAAGTCCATGATCTCGGACATTGCCGTTGCCGTAGTTGCCGGAATGANCCACCATGGCTATTTATCCGCCCTTCGATACCTTAGCGAAGAGGCGTAATTCACCCAGCTTTTTAAAATCCTTNTAATTCGCTTCTAAGAGTGAGTTGCACGGATTTTCAATCAATCAAGGAAGCAGATTTTGAGACAAAGTCCATGTGGAATAATCAAAGTGAGAAAAGGGTTTTGGTCCAATAGGCCCTTTTGTCATTTGTCTTGATCAGGGAGGGTTTGCAAGAAGGCTAGTTCAGATTGCCGCACATTTCTTCGGGCTTTACCCATTGGTCAAACTCGTCTTCGGTCAAGAAACCCAAGTTACTTGCCTCCTCCTTAAGAGTCGTGCCATTCTCATGGGCGGTCTTGGCTATCTTAGCNGCTTTCTCGTACCCGATTTTAGTATTCAAAGCAGTAACCAACATCAGCGAATTTTCCAAGTTTTTCTTTAAGTTATGATGGTGGGGCTCAATGCCAGATGCACAATTTTGATCAAAGGAAACGCAGGCATCACCCAACAGACGAGCGGATTGCAGAAAGTTCGCTGCAATAACTGGCTTAAAAACATTCAGTTCGTAGTGACCTTGCATACCTCCAACCGAAATTGCGACATCATTGCCAACAACTTGGGCGCATACCATAGTCAAAGCCTCGCATTGAGTGGGGTTTACTTTTCCTGGCATAATTGAAGAGCCNGGTTCGTTTGATGGAATTGATATCTCTCCGATTCCACTGCGAGGACCTGAAGCCAGNAGCCGAATGTCATTGGCAATCTTATTTAGGGAAACCGCTAATTGCTTGAGGGCACCGTGTGATTCCACCATCGCATCATGGGCAGCCAAAGCTTCGAATTTATTTTCAGCGCTAATGAAGGGTAAACCCGTGAATTCCGCAATTTTGGAAGCAACCAGCTCCGCATAGCCTTGAGGGGCATTGATTCCAGTACCTACAGCGGTCCCACCTAATGCAAGCTCAGAAAGGTGTGACAATGTNCCCTTAAGTGCTTTCAGTCCATGATCGAGTTGTGAGACGTATCCGGAAAACTCCTGCCCAAGGGTCAGTGGAGTNGCATCCATGAGATGAGTTCGACCAATCTTAACTACATTCATGAATTCATCCGATTTAGCTTTCAGGGTAGCCCTNATTTGTTCGATACCTGGAATCGATATCTCCANCAGCATCTTATACGCGGCTATGTGCATCCCCGTTGGGAACGTATCGTTCGAACTTTGGGATTTGTTTGAGTCGTCGTTCGGATGAAGAATCTTCTCCTTATCCNCCAACTGACCTCCATTAAGAACATGACCACGATTCGCAATGACTTCATTGACGTTCATATTCGACTGGGTTCCACTTCCAGTTTGCCAAACAACCAAGGGAAACTGATCGTCGTGATCACCCGCTAGAATTTCATCACAAACTTGCGAAATGAGGTTTTTCTTTTGCAAGGGCAAGACACCTAAATCATGATTGGCGTGGGCAGCTGCTTTTTTCAGATAAGCGAAACCGTAAACGATTTCAAGCGGCATGGTTGCAGTTTGTCCAATTTTAAAATTATCCCTGCTTCGTTGTGTTTGCGCTCCCCAATAGGCTGAAGATGGTACACGAACTTCGCCCATAGTATCTTTTTCGACTCTAAAACTTTCACTCATAAATACGGATAGTATATCTGAATTGGAGCTTAGAAATCAATAGTTGTGTTTGGACCCACCAATTCTTTTGAACAACAATGGGATGATAAGAGGAAAATTGATTACTCAGCCTACTTAAAAACTATACTCAACGAACGCAGATGGTAAAAATACCGTTGGTGAAAAGCTTCGCTTAAGGTTTCTCTTGCACCCATAGGGTCTCAAAAAGGACTTGTTTGGTTAGAATCATTGTTATTAGCAGGCGAGTGTCTATCACTGCCATCTTCAAGAATCGAATCTTCCATATCCGCAACATCGTTACTAAAGGAAGGTCTTTTTGCAACTTTGATTGGAATTTTTATTTCCTTACCTCCTCTTATAACCAAAAACTCAACGAAAGTATTGGGTCTTGAAAAAAAAGCCGCATGGGCAAGGTCTCCTTGGTGATTCACTAATCGATTACCAACTTTTCTTATGATGTCACCAGACTTAATAAGGGATTCAGCAGCGGGTGATTCATCAATCAGATTTTGTACAACGATATCAAAACCACTTGTATCATTAAGTTGTCGGGTTGTAGTTATTCCAAACCAACCATAATCAACTCCGCCGGAAAAAGTCAGAGCCTCCCGAATTCGCATACACGCATTAGCCGGCAATAAAAAAGACGATTTTAAATCGGGCAAACCTGCATGACTTATCCCAACAAATTTACCTCTTAGATCAAAAACCGGAGCACCAATTTCACCGGGTCCCAAAGCTAAGCTGGTTCTTAACATTTTTGTAGGGAACAGTCTTTTTCCAAAGGAGAACTCCTCGCTTTGCAAAATTCCGAAAGTTGGACCGACATCAAATTCAAGGGCACAAGTTAGAGCTACAAGAATGGATCCGACTTTGGACTCTTCTGGGAAATCTGACAGAGTAACAAAAGAAAAACTTTTCGGCGTAGTCTCCAACTTAAGCAAAGACAAATTACAAAGAATGTCTTGCCCCAGTTTCTCGGCCAAGTAGAAGGAACCCATATGCTCTACCCAAATACGATCCGGATCCTTTAATAAACCCGTAGTGAGAACTTGACCGTCTTTACTCACAAAAAAGCCACTGCCCATCTTAAGAATTCTTCGGGTTTTTCCGTCAGAAACAATTTCACGAGTTGCCTTAACCCTTACCACAGAAGATTTCGAAGTCTCGAAAATTTCCTGAATCCTAGTTTGTATATTAAGGTAATCCGGAGATTCCCCCTCTAGGGAAAATCTGATGAAAACCAAAAGGCAGAGTAGTACTGCTAGGTGGGATGACTTAGAATTCAAGTTAAAACGTATACTGAACAAACACATCATCTTGACGATACTCGAAATTGTTCAAAAATTGAGTCTCGAAAGAATCAGTTTGATCTAGCTTCAAACTTTTCTCAACGAAAGTAGTGGATTCGGAATTTCCCTTCTCAAAAACTATACTTGAAAGCAAAACATCGTATTGGGACTCCTCCAGATTCTGTAAAATAGAAAGGCTTTTGTCCTTCTCGAGTTTAGTCCTTAATGAAAATTCATCGATGGCTTGTCTTCGAACAGATCTTTCATCTGGTACAGAAAAATTGGGTCCGCCCAGAAAATTTTGGACATATAAAATCGATAATAGAAAAACTGGCACGATGATAGTTGAAATCTTCGCAAACCGTTGGGAGAGGTTTGGTCGAGATGCAGAAGCAACCACTTTGCCCTTAACTTCATTCTGAAATTGGTCCCAGAACTGAGTTTTAGGCAAGTCGAGCTTTTTCGATTCGAAAAGGCTGTTTAAGGAAGGTTTATTTTTATCAAAATTCATAAGAAAATTACTTTACATATTCGCTTAACAAGGACTGCAGTTGAACTTTTGCGTAATGCAAACGGGATCTTACCGTTCCTTCGGTACATTTCATAATAGATGCAATTTCTTTATGACTTAACCCATCAATTTCAAAAAGGACCACTATTGTTCTATGTTTATCAGACAACTTGGATAGCGCTTCGTTCAATTTTTCATGCAATTCATTCAGTAAGGTAGTCTTAACTGATGAAGTTTCCGATGAGGAAAACTCAACTGATTGATTCTTAGATTTATTTTGGTCGATCAACTGGTCGAAACTAAAAAACTTTCGTGCTTTTTTTCTTTTAAGGTGAGTGAGCGTAAGGTTCACACCAATTCTGTACAACCAAGTGAAGAATGAAGATTTTCTCTTAAATTTGGAGAGCGAACGAAATGCCTTCACGAAAGATTCCTGAGTTAAATCAGCCGCATCTTCATGGTTGAAAGTCATATTGTAAATAACTCCGTAAAGTCGTTCTCGGTACAGTAGCATGATCTGATCAAAAGCATCAAAATCACCATCTATGGCACGAGAGACGAGTCGATGAACCTCATCGTTAGAATGTCCGGTCTTCTTTTGTTTATCGGAAACTTTTGAAGATCGATCTACAAGCGACTCCATGTTTCAAAAATGGAGGAGATGGCATTATACTGCAAGAAAATTGCTTGTCCGCAAGTCATTCAAATTTTTGAGCTTGTAGCTAAAGGATCTTAAAAAACACTTCAGGTTAGAAATTAAATTCTCTTCTTCAATTCCGTTCAGGCAAGCAGTTGCACTGCGTACTTTCGAGTTCAACTCCTCCATGCATTTGTCAAGAATATGATATTTACCAAGCAACTCCACGATCAATTTACGGTCTTGAGGAATATCCCTTCTTTGTTGAAGGATCGATAAAAGATTTGCAGACTCTGAATCATTGACTTCTTCTAAGAGCAAGAGCAAAGGTAAGGTGACCTTACCGGACTCAAAATCTGACCCCAGAGATTTGTTGATGTCGCGCGGATTGCCGAAAGAATCAACAAGATCATCGTATATTTGATAAATTATCCCGAGTGAAGAACCAAAATTTCCAGCTTGGAGTGTTGTTTCCTTTGGAAACCCCGCCAGGTGAGTTCCTACTTCGCAAGCTGCCCTAAACAA
>NZLE01000083.1 GCA_002692605.1 Opitutia bacterium | reverse complement strand
TCCATTCCGTGACGTTGTTTTCGGTAACTTCCGTAAGTCCTCCCCATATGATTTCCTGGGCTCCGCCAAAGGAAGGAGGATCAACGCGATAGGGATGGAGATTGGGAAGTTGTCCATTCAATCCCCATTTATGAGCCAAGTATCCTTCGATCTTTTGACGGTTCACCAAATTGACCTCCTTGTCGAAAACCAAAACTTCGGCAATCTGCCCATCGAAACTTTCACCCACCTTGTCAATTGCAAGAGCGCCGTTCTGGTGAGCTTGCAAACCAACCAATCGTCCATCGATCCAAAGAGCCTGTGAATTCGGAAGCACCCGAAAGGTGCTGATGCTCCAATTCGAGCTGGGAGTTTCGGAAACGATCTTAACGTTACCCGAAGCGTGCTCAAGAGTAACAAACCCATCGTTGGTGGTCGTCTGAATGTCACCCCCAAGCACCCTCGAAGTTCCTACGGAAGTTTGTTTGTGAACGAGAAAGACAAAGGAAGGAGACTGAACCGCGTTCTGCAGGTTGAAAATTTCGCTGAAGTTGGAATCGAAAGACAAAATGGGCTTTGCATTCAAGGCGGCTGGAGTCCAACGGGGCATCTGATTTAGGGCCGCCTGAATCGGATGATTGGTGTTGCCGGATTTATCGACCCACATGCTCACCCGGTCACCATTGATGAAATCAAAGCTTTCGTCCGGGGATTGATCTCCGTTCACGTCGGTTGCATCAAACCATAATTTCAATCCTGGAGCGGAATCGGAGAAGAGGTTTCCGTAGGTGATGGTGAAACTTTGGTTGACGTCCAAAGCGGGCAGATAGCGCTCGTCACCCGGTTGAACCGCGGTAATGGTCACGGGACCGGCTCCCTTGACGTATACGTAATCGCCCACTACGGTCGCAAAGGATGGATTTGACGTAAGATAGGACACCGGCAAACCGGAGCTCGCAACTGCGTTCAGCCTGAAAGGGAAATCCCCGACCGCATGATCAGCGATGGATGGGAAGGTGACCTGCTGCGGAACTTTGACTACCGTGATGTAGTTGTCCACGGGAAGAGCGGCCGCGTAACTCGAGTCACCGGCTTGCCGTGCAGTGATTTTAGCCTGTCCGGCTCCAATGATTCTAAGTCGATCGAAGTCTCCGCCTCCATCACCGTAGATCAGTTCCGAATCAACCATAGACAATGGAACGTCATAGAGACGAAGATCGTCCAGCATCCCATTAAATGAACGCAAAGCCAAAGCAGAGTATCCCGAGGCGCCCATTTGCATGCTCGAAAATCTCTGAGAAATGGGAGTTCCAGTGAAAATGACTGAAGCGTTTCGATCCAAAAGTTGTCCGTTCCGATAAAAACTCAAGGTCGAATTGTCTTCGTTGTAACTCAGGCAAAATTGGCTCCAGACTTGGTTTTGCAAAGCCGATCCGTTGCTTTCCAAAACCAATTTTTCATTCGACCCATCCGGATACAAGAAGACCCGGAGCGATCCATTTCCATCCGCCTTCTCCAACCTGAAAAGGTTCATTGTGGAAATGCCTTCCTTGGAAAGCAAAACCGAAGCATTGGCTTCCACGCTTTCCGGTCTGATCCAGAAACTGAGAGAGAAATTGCCATCGAACTGAACGCTTCCCAAATCCGCCCGACCACCCGGATGTCCCAGTTTCAAGCCATTGCCAAAAAGTCCAGGTTGCCAAACCTTCCCAGATCCAACGGAAGGCAGTCCGACCAAGGTTCCGCTGTAGGACTCTTTCTCGTCCTTGACTCCGTTGTACAGTTCCTCATTCAATTTCCAGTATGCTCCAAGGGCATCGTCCCGGGTAACGAGAATTCGGGCAATCAACGGATCATCCACTTCATAGCTGATCGGCAACCCGGTCAAATTACCATCCGTCCTGATCGAGTAACCGGTCAAAGTGAGAGCATCCGTCGTCGCATTGACTTCGGTCAGATTCTGATCGAAGACAATGTCCTGTTCCAATTTGTCGGAAACGGTCAATTTCCCGGAGAGGTAGGAAAAGAGATACCTCGGTGAAACCGCCCCGGATGCGTTCAAGTCATACACTCCTTCAGGCGTAGGATAGAGAGCCGAACCATTGGCGACCGGCGATACCACGGTAACGTTAAAATCCGACTGATTGTCGTCCGCAACCAGCCCATCGATCACATAGGTGAAGAACGGGTTCGGTTGATCGGAACTCCTGAACTGATCCTGAACGCGGACCGTGGCCTCTTTGGCCATTACTTGAAAGTTAAGTACAATCGCTTCGGCAGGGAGCCAGTTGGAGTTTCCGGGCTGCGATGCCTTAAGTCTCACAAAACCCGGATCCTTGATCAAAAGAGTCGTTCCGTTCAGGTCCACGGATTGGTTGCCTTCGAGAATCTCTAGGGATACGGGCAAGCCGGAAGTTGCAGTGAGATTAAGATCGACGGGAGGATCCCCATAGACCAGCAAACCGGGATCTTCGTTCAATTGAATACTTTGCCTTCCCGGGTTGACCGTAAGTTCGATCGTTTCATTGTCTTCTCCTGAAAGATTTCGGGCAGTAACGGTTACGGAGAAGTTACCGGTTGCATTTGCCTCGCCGAAAATCAAACCGTTAATCGGGTCGATTTCCAGACCTGGGGGCAACCCGGTCGCATTAAATTCGGTAGGACCTTTTATGGTTTCAATCGCATAGGAATATTCCTCTCCGAAATAGGTGATCAAAGGAGGGTCCGCAAAGCTGAAGACTTCAGCCCGCTGGCTTGCGCTTAGGGCTCGGTCAAAAATTCGAAGATCATCAATCATTCCCTCGTACGGCTCATTCACCGCACGACCGCCAAGATACAGGTCACCGGATCCGGTCAGACTTCCCGTCGCATTCAAAGGCGTAATCGCCAATTCGTTGTCCTTGAAGATTTGAATCTTGTTGCCATCCCAAAGAAGGATTAGGTGAAACCACTGGTTGGCTGGAACCAACATGGATTCCGACTGTTTCCATACGCCACCGATTCTCACTCGCCCGTACAGGAAACCATCGGCAATGATCACCTCGAAGCGACCGGATTCCAAAAGCACGGCATTCAAATCCTCGGTCATCACCCAAAGGCAGGCGCTGAACGGACTGGTGATATCGAAAGTCGCGCCATTGGACGCAAGATAGAGGGTATCATTCCCATCAAAGTTCATAGCGGTTCCATTTTTCCCGGGAACCGAATTATCAAATAGATTCGGGGTGGAAAGGATGTCGTCCACCACGCCTACGTTTCCATAACCCGAAACGTCACTGACGGTAGTTCCGTTCAATTCGTTGAAGGTCCAATACACCAATGGACCCGAGGGTGAAATAATCTCCGGAACGTTGTCAAAGGAAGGCGGATAGTCCTCATACGGATGAACGCCAAAATCACCGTTACCCCCACCGAACAATTCGGATGCCTCGGAAGCCGAAAGGGTGCGGTTGTAAATTCTGAAATCGTCCAATTGAGGAGCAAACATTCCTCGGCCATTGAGCAAATTGCCTATCGACTCAACGTAAAGGTTCGAGCTTTCCGCAATTGCTCCAACCTCAACTCCATTGAGGTACAGTTTGATCTCTCCGGGTTGACTGGCAGCCACCAAGTGATACCAACCCGCGCTCAAACTTGCGGCGTCATAATTAGTGTCGGTGTAAAAATAACCCCCATCGTAAAGAGCAAATCTCTTGTCACTCTGCCTGAAAGTAAGATAAGCGGCTCCACCTGCGGCGTTGGTCAATGCATGCCGGAACAGAACACTGCCATTGTCGTCGCTCAATGCCCCGTCAAACCAAGTCGAAACCGTCCACGAATTATTGGCAATTGAGAATGAGTTCCCTTCGAAAAACTTGACCTTGGCGTTGATGGCATCAATGGAATTGAATTGAACCCCGGAACCGAATTTACCCGGAGCGTCCAGGTTGACGTCATAGGCTTCGGCATCACGCATATTCAGCGAATAATCCTCGACTATGGAACCATCCACCTCATCAAAGGGAAAATAAAGGGACAGCCCGTCCTTGACCTTAAAACCACTTCTCACCAAATCATCCACCACGCCCCACTTGTGAGCCAAGTAACCCTCGATCATTTCTTTTTCAGCAGGTTCGAGGTTACGATCGAATACCATGATTTCCGCAATTTCACCAACCAGTTGACCGAATCCGGTGCTCGGATCCAATCCGAGCGTTACCTGACGGAGGGAGTTGTTTTCACTCTTGTAAGAAACGATCCGGCTTCCGGGTTTGGCATCCAAGGTCCATCCGACTAATCCGTCCGTGGCTCCGATTCCAACTCCCGAACCTTGAGCGACCATAAAAACGTGAACGTTTCCGTAAGTCAGATTCAAACTTCCGACGTTGTAGGATTGCCCGGAAGCAAACCGAACCGAGGGCAAGGAGCCAATCGACTTGGTGGCGTAGGTTGGAGTTTTGTTGGCCACGTTCTGCATGGCGTTTTTGCCCGAATTGGACTTATCAACCCANAGGGGTAGGGCAGTTCCCTCCACCTTGGAATCGACCAAACCATCGGCATCCACGTCCATTGCATCCAACCACAGGACCATTCCATCCATGGTATCCTTGGTGAAACGGGTATCGATCGCCTTGAAGGTCTCGGTTGTCGGAGCCCAAGAGAATCCGCCCAGGTTTTCGGCATAAGCCCGGTAGTAGTAGTTGGTATCCAAGCTCAAAGGCTGAGCAATTCCCTGATGGATTCCCAAACTGACGGGGTTGCTGCCGTTGACTTCGTACACGTAATCCCAGGAAGCGTTGTCGTCCGGGTCTGCAANCTGACCGCTTGCATTCGATTCGATCAATTCGTCGCCCCAATAGATTTTAACTACGGGAGGATCCCCNCCTAAGGTTTGCANCTTCCTNACCTTGGTGATTCCTCCGTAGGGTGAACTCTCGTAGTGCGGATGGGTATCAGGCAAAAGTTCATCGACCGAATTCCACTTATGGGCAAGATAGCCCTCCAAGCTNCTTCTTTCGGCTTGGTTNAGAATACGGTCAAAAATCATAACCTCAGCAATCTCACAGGCGGACATTTGATCATTCGTGCGCCATCCTCCGAATTGCAGTTGCCCAGGGTCGAAATTGGCATTTCCCGAACCACGGTTATTGGACACGAGGTTTTCGCCATCCCGCCAAAAGGANGCCTCGGGGTTATTCCTTTTGTCTATGACGCCCAGGTGCATGTGCCACTGCGTATCGAGGGGACCGGCTGTGGAAATCCATCCTTGGGCAAACCATCTTCCCGTCAAAGCGCCCTCGTATCCGAAAAGGAAATTACGATTTCTCGAGGAGATCACTCGTTGGTTTCTTGAACCGGTGTATCGGCTCAAGGAGATCATCGTGTAACCGGTATCGAGCAAATGATCAAAATTGTGATTGGTCCACATCAGATCGTCCCCATCAAAGCTCACCACCGGCTTACCCTTGAGACCGGAGTTGTAATANCGAGGATTTCCGGAAGTAAATGCCATATCCCTTCCGTAACCGGAAGAATCCTGCCAGTTTTCAATCACTGCGCCATTGGCTAAAGACGAACCCGTATTGGCGGCATTATACCAAGCCTGCATGCCCGCAATGGTNTCCGACTTNAANGTCAAGTCTATGGTCTCTTCGGAATCCGAAACGTCACCTCCAATGGAGAGGACTTCCACTTGCATAATGGCTTGNTTGGGGANCACGCCCGTAGGCTTTCGGGTTGCCACGATGGGTTTGTCTATGGCTAGGAATTCAAGAAATCCCTCATTCGCAAAATCACCCTGATGGACTTGAATCGCCTCCGCTTGNCTCAATCCGCGGTCGTAGAGCCTCAACTCGTCCGCCAAGCCCTTGTAAAATCCGTAGCCTGCAAACCCGGAGGTTCCTTCCGGTTTACCGAAACTGGGTTGTTCGGTTTGGCTCGAAACCGTTGAACTTCCGTTCAACAGACGCGGCCCGTCTACCAAAACGCCATCCAAATAGAGGTTCAGGGCTTTGGGTGATTCTCCGTAACTGACCAAAAGGTGGTGCCAAGATTCATCTGCAATCGAGACGTTGGACAACACTTGAGCGAAAGCCCNGGCTTCGGAAACCTTCGCTTTTACGAATCCGTTTTCCAGGGCAACGGAAAAGCCGGAGAGATCACTTCCTTCATCNTAGATGATCTGGTTGGTGTACCCCGCTTGTATGGCGCCTGACAGATCATCATTCGCAATGGTGGCAACTTCGGTTCCGTTCAAGGCTTCTCCATAGAAACGAAGGTCGTCAATCAGCCCTTTGAAGTAATCCTCATCCACAGGATTCGTTCCCCCCATTAACCACTTTTGCGTCGCCAGAAGATCCAAAGCCTCGCCTTGTATCAGGGATTCGGAGCCTACCTCCGATCCGTCGAGGTAAAGAGTCAATGTGGAGGTGTTCTGATCGACCACGGCGGCAANGTGCGTCCAAACCGAAGGATTGATCAGGGTGTTGGAGGTAACCCGAGTGCCCCCGGCGACGTTCGAATGCTGATAGCTAAGGGTGTAATTGCCATCGAGTGAAAAGCCAAGGGAACTTCTTTTAAGAAGGGAGTATTCGTTTTCGGTTACGAATAAATCGGTCTGATCCGGATCATTGGGCTTAACCGTAGTCAGAATGGTGGGACCCGCAAGCAGAGAGGGGGTGGAGAATTTAGCCGCCTGGCTTGACTCGCCGGTCCTTTCTCCATGGAGAAGAGCAAACTTGTAAAACCCGGGGGACAAGTTGATCGTCTTGCCCGCGACTGCATTTGAGCTATCCAGTATTCTTTCATCTCCCTGACTTCCGCTCGATTCGAAAATGCCATTTCCGTTGAGATCGAACCATGCGGCTCCACGGTCATCGTTTCCGTGTATTTCCCAATTGTAGTTACCCGCAACCTTAGCTTGGAAGGAACCACTGAACAAGACCAGGTAATTGTTGTTGCCGACTCCCACACCGGCCGAAGTGAAGTCTCCGTCGTTCTCAAAATCCAAGCCCCGATCACCAGGACCACCAGTCAACAGCGAACTGCCTGAGGAGGGAAGATTGAAGATAGTGGGAAGATTGGTGAAGTACGAATCACTCATCGCCACCTGATAGCCCCTCATCCTGAGTTGACCTTGGGTAAACTTTCCTGGGGGCGGATCCGTAGGACGGACCCAAAAACTTATCGAGTAGGAATTTTTGTGCAAATCATTCAAAAGTCCATCAGTCTTGATTGCCACATAATCGTTTTGACCGTCGAAGGATACGGCTTGCGAATATTTACCCGCTCCCCAACCGGCTCCACCTTCAAGTGAGGAATGTGAGGCGCTTATGCTCATGTCGTTCAGAGTGACGCCGGTACCATCATCGGAGGGGAAATAAGCCAAGAGCGATTCATGCGATTGGAGGGCTGGACCGGAATAAAACTCACGGTCGGGCTTCAACCAAACCGACAGAGACCTTCCATTAAACGAAGTGTTCAGGTACCCCGTGCCATTACGATCCAAATCAATGGATTGGGTCCATCCGTCAAGATTCAATCCCAAAGCATTCTGGCCCGAAGTTCGATTGGCATCCGAATTTTGACCGGTGAGCGTGGCGTGACGGAAAGGGTAGACCGAATCCTCAAGAACCGATCCGTTCACCTCATCCATTTTCCAATAGGCAAGCAGATCCTGATTGACGGAAGGAGCTCCGCTGGACCAATCGTATCCATCCGCGCTTTGGGCAAAAGCCCGGAAATAATACTTTTCGCCGGCAACGAGACCTCCAATCGTTCCATTCACATCACCCAATGATACGGGGTTCCCGGAATTAAGAGTGGCGTTGAATTCCCATGAGGACGCGTTGAAACCACCGTCGATTCGTCCGTAGAATATCGAAATTACAGGGAGATTCTCATCCTTATTGGTTAGCTTTGCGGTGACCCGCACCGTACCATTGGCTTCGGGAGTCAGACTCATGATTTCCACTTCAGGCGGACGGGGAACGCTCGCAGTAGTGAAACGAATCGTTCCATCCAGAGCAATGCTTTGTACCTCAATGGGGGAAAGACCCCGCGAGTAAATTCTCAGGTCATCCACCACTCCGTTGAAATGATTGCCGGAGGGGTTCGAGCCAATCATCAAGTCATCTTGGGCTTGCGTGTTCAGCGTGACCCCGTTCACCGGGTTGACACTCACTGTTTCGAGAGACCCATCCACGAAAAGCACGCAATCCGAAAGAACCGAACTCCCCGAAGGCAGAACTGCGGTTACCAGGCGCCATTGACCGTCGTTGACAAGAGTCGAGCCAACCAGGCTTGCGTTGCCCGCATCGAGCTTGAGGAAACCATTTTCAAGGCAAAGTTCCCAACTGCCTCCCGCC